>NZ_JBFUCL010000078.1:0-12645 GCF_056405255.1 Agromyces sp. P1_H4
GCCCAGGATGGGCACGCCCGCCGCCTCGAGGCCCTTCGCGAGTCCGAGGGCGGTCTGCCCGCCGAGCTGCACGACGACGCCGACGAGCTCGCCGGTCTGCGACTCCGCGTGGATGACCTCGAGCACGTCCTCGAGCGTGAGCGGCTCGAAGTAGAGCCGGTCGCTCGTGTCGTAGTCGGTCGACACCGTCTCGGGGTTGCAGTTGATCATGATGGTCTCGAAGCCCGCGTCGGAGAGCGCGAACGACGCGTGGACGCACGAGTAGTCGAACTCGACGCCCTGGCCGATGCGGTTCGGCCCCGACCCGAGGATGACGACCTTGCGGCGGTCGCTCGGCTCCACCTCCGTCTCGAGGTCGTAGCTCGAGTAGTGGTACGGGGTCAGCGCCGGGAACTCGCCGGCGCACGTGTCGACCGTCTTGTACACCGGACGGATGCCGAGGATGTGCCGCACCTCGCGCGCATCGGCCTCGCCGAACCCGCGCAGCTGCCCGATCTGCGCGTCGGAGAAGCCGTGGTCCTTGGCGAGCAGCAGCGTGTCGTGATCGAGCGCCTCGGCCGTCGCGACGATCTCGGCCACCTCGTTGATGAGGAGGATCTGGTCGAGGAACCACGGGTCGATCTTCGTGGCCTCGAAGAGGTCGTCGACCGTGGCGCCCTTGCGGAGCGCCTGCTGTACGAGCACGATGCGGCCGTCGGTGGGCACGCGAGAGGCCTCGACGAGCTCCTCGACGCTGCGCGGCTCGTCGCCCCAGTGGAACGACGACCCGCGCTTCTCGAGCGAGCGCAGCGCCTTCTGCAGGGCGGTCGCGTAGTTGCGGCCGATCGCCATGGCCTCGCCGACCGACTTCATGGTCGTGGTGAGCGTCGGGTCGGCGGCGGGGAACTTCTCGAACGCGAAGCGGGGCACCTTGACGACGACGTAGTCGAGCGTCGGCTCGAAGCTCGCGGGCGTGACGCGGGTGATGTCGTTCGGGATCTCGTCGAGGCGGTAGCCGATGGCGAGCTTCGCGGCGATCTTCGCGATCGGGAAGCCTGTGGCCTTCGAGGCGAGCGCCGACGAGCGGGAGACGCGCGGGTTCATCTCGATGACGATGATGCGGCCGTCGGCGGGATCGATCGCGAACTGGATGTTGCAGCCGCCGGTGTCGACGCCGACGGCTCGGATGATGTCGATGCCGATGTCGCGGAGCTTCTGGTACTCGCGGTCGGTGAGCGTGAGGGCCGGCGCGACGGTGATCGAGTCGCCGGTGTGCACGCCGACCGGGTCGACGTTCTCGATGGAGCAGACGACGACCGTGTTGTCGGCGGTGTCGCGCATGAGCTCGAGCTCGTACTCCTTCCAGCCGAGGATCGACTCCTCGAGGAGCACCTCGGTGGTCGGCGAGTCGTGGAGGCCCTGCGTGACGATGCGCACCAGGTCCTCCTCGGTGTACGCGAAGCCCGAGCCGAGGCCGCCCATCGTGAACGACGGGCGCACGACCAGGGGGTAGCCGAGGTCGAGCGCGAACTCCTTCGCCTGGTCGAGGGTCTTCGCGACATGGGAGCGGGCGACGCCGGCGCCCGCCTCGATGACGAGGTCCTTGAAGAGCTGGCGGTCCTCGCCCTTGCGGATCGCGTCGACCTTCGCGCCGATGAGCTCGACGCCGTGCTTCTCGAGGATCCCCGCGTCGTGCAGGGCGATCGCGGCGTTYAGCGCCGTCTGGCCGCCCAGCGTCGGCAGCACCGCGTCAGGGCGCTCCTTGACGATGATCGACTCGATGATCTCGGGCGTGATGGGCTCGATGTAGGTGGCGTCCGCGAAGTCGGGGTCGGTCATGATCGTGGCCGGGTTCGGGTTCACGAGGATGACGCGCACGCCCTCGGCGCGGAGCACGCGGCACGCCTGGGTGCCGGAGTAGTCGAACTCCGCGGCCTGGCCGATCACGATCGGCCCTGAGCCGATGACGAGGACGCTGTTGATGTCGTCGCGCTTGGGCATCAGGCGTTGGTCTCCTTGCTCGCGATGACCATGTCGCGGAACCGGTCGAAGAGGTAGTTCGCGTCGTGCGGGCCGGCCGCCGACTCGGGGTGGTACTGCACCGAGAACGCCGGGATGTCGAGGCAGTTGAGGCCCTCGACGACGTTGTCGTTGAGGTCGTAGTGGCTCACCTCGACGCGGCCGAAGCCCTCGGAGGAGTCGCTGACCCGGTCGATCGGGGCGTCGACGGCGAAGCCGTGGTTGTGCGACGTGATCTCGACGCGGCCGGTGGCTTTATCGAGCACGGGCTGGTTGATGCCGCGGTGGCCGAAGGGCAGCTTGTAGGTGCCGAAGCCGAGGGCCCGGCCGAGCAGCTGGTTGCCGWAGCAGATGCCGAAGTAGGGCAGCCCTTCGCGCAGCGTCGTGCGCAGCAGGTCGACATGGCGGTCGGATGCCCCGGGGTCGCCCGGTCCGTTCGAGAAGAACAGCGCGTCGGGGGCCATCGCGAGCACCTCCTCCGCGGTGATCGACTGCGGCACGACGTGCACGTCGAAGCCGCGCTCGGCGAGGTACTTGAGCGTCGAGGTCTTCACCCCGAGGTCGAGGACCGCGACGGAGCCGACGCGCTCTCCCTCGGCGGGCAGGGAGTAGGCCTCGGTGGTGGAGACCGTGCCGGAGAGGCTCAGGCCCGTCATCTCCTCGCCGCCGAGCACGAGCTCGAGCTGCTCCCCGTGGGTGAGCAGCGCGGCGTCGCCCGAGAAGATCCCGGCGCGCATCGCGCCCGCAGAGCGGATGTGGCGCGTGACCGCGCGGGTGTCGATGCCGCTGATGCCGACGATGCCGGCCGCCTCGAGGTCATCGTCGAGGCTGCGCTGCGCGCGGAAGTTCGACACGACGCGGGAGGGGTCGCGCACGACGAATCCGGCGACCCAGATCCTCGACGACTCCATGTCCTCGTCGTTCGCACCCGTGTTGCCGATGTGCGGCGCGGTCATCATGACGATCTGGCCCGCGTACGACGGGTCGGTCAGCGTCTCCTGGTAGCCGGTCATGCCGGTCGCGAAGACCGCCTCGCCGAGGGTGCGCCCACGGGAGCCGTACGCGCGGCCCTCGTAGCGGCGTCCGTCCTCGAGCACGAGCACGGCGGGGTCCGACGTGCGGGTTGGGGTCTCAGTCATCCGAGGCCTCGCTCTCCTTCTCCGGCCGCGATGCGGCACGCGCCGCGGCGATGTCGTTGACGGCGGCGATGATGCGCGCCGAGTCGCCCGGGTAGCGGGCCCTGAGGTAGCTGTCGACGTGGGGAGCCCGCGCATCGGGATCGGCCACGTGCGCGATCCACGTGATGGCGACGAGTCCCTCGGGCTCCACCCCGCGATCGATGGCGTAGCTGGCCTCCCCCGCCGACACGATGCGCTCGGCGGGCAGGAAGCTCGCAGACTCGCCGGCGACCCGCAGCACGACGCCCTCGGCCGCGATCTCGATGCGCGCGGCGCCCCGGAACGCGAGCCCCTGCACGGCGAGCCGCTCGAGCGGCTCGCCCGTCGGGGTCGTGGCGACGTAGAGCACCTCGGTCTCGAGCAGGAACGAGCCGAGCGCACCGGGCAGCGGGTAGGACGTGAGGGACTCGTCGCGTCGGGTGCGACGCCGCCACGACCGCAGCATGAGCCACGCGGCGACGCCGACGATCGCCACGGAGATGAGCACGCCGATCCACCTATCCACGGGCCACCTCCGCGGCGGTGTCCGCGCGCCGCGCGACCTCGTCGGCCGGGCGCACCGCGCCGTCGGCGTACGTGGCGTAGCCCGAGTGGAAGGTGGCGACGACGCGGCCGGGCAGGCGGCGCCCGAGGTACGGCGAGTTCACGCTGCGTCCGGCGAGACGCTCGAGCGAGAAGTCGGATGCCGCGGCCGGGTCGTAGAGCGTGACCTCGGCCGGCGATCCGGCGACCAGTGCCTGCCCGTGCCCGGTGAGCCGGCCGATGCGGGCGGGGGTCGCGGACATGACCCGCGCGACATCCGACCAGCTCAGCAGGCCGTTCTCGACGACGGCGGCGTGCACGACGGCGAGGGCGGACTCGAGCCCGACCATGCCGTTCGCCGCGGCATCCCACTCGCTCTCCTTGGCCTCGACCGGGTGCGGCGCGTGATCGGTCGCGACGATGTCGATCGTGCCGTCGGCGAGGGCGGCACGGAGAGTCTCGACGTCCTCGGCACGGCGGAGCGGCGGGTTCACCTTGAACCGCGGGTCGTAGCTCGAGACGAGGTCCTCGGTGAGCAGCAGGTGGTGCGGGGTGACCTCGGCGGTCACGGCGATGCCGCGCGCCTTCGCCCAACGGATCACCTCGACGGACCCGGCCGTGGAGACGTGGCAGACGTGCAGGCGACTGCCGACGTGCTCGGCGAGCAGCACGTCGCGCGCGATGATCGACTCCTCGGCGACGGCGGGCCAGCCGGCGAGCCCGAGTTCGCCCGAGAGCGCGCCCTCGTTCATCTGGGCGCCCTGCGTGAGCCTCGGCTCCTGGGCGTGCTGCGCGATCACCCCGTCGAAGGCCTTCACGTACTCGAGGGCGCGCCGCATGAGCAGCGGGTCGGCGACGCAGAACCCGTCGTCGCTGAAGACCCGCACGTTCGCACGAGATCGGGCCATCGCCCCGAGCTCGGCCAGCTGCTCGCCCTTGAGGCCCACCGTGACCGCGCCGATGGGCTGCACCGTCGCGTAGCCGGCGGCGCGGCCGAGGCTCGCCTCCTGCTCGACGACGCCGGCCGTGTCGGCGACCGGGAACGTGTTGGCCATCGCGAAGACCGCGGTGAAACCGCCCGCCGCTGCGGCCTGGGTGCCGGTGAGCACCGTCTCGCTCTGCTCGTAGCCGGGCTCACGCAGGTGGGTGTGCAGGTCGACGAGGCCGGGGAGTGCGATGAGGCCGTCGGCGTCGACGACCGTCGCGCCCGCGGCATCCGCGATGCGACCGACCTCGGCGATGGCGCCGCCGTCGAGGAGGAGATCGGCCCGCTCGCCGGACGGCAGCGTCGCACCGGTGATGAGGATGCGCTCGGTCATCGGGCTTCACCTCGTTCGCCGGACAGCAGCAGGTAGAGGGCGGCCATTCTCACTGATACTCCGTTCGCGACCTGCTCGCGCACCGTCGACTGCGGCGAGTCGGCGGCGCGGGCGGCGATCTCCAGCCCGCGGTTCATCGGGCCGGGGTGCATGACCATCGTAGTCGGGGGCAACCGGTCGAACCGGGCATCGTCGAGGCCCCAGGTCCGGGCGTATTCGCGGCTGTTCGGGAAGAACGCCGCGTGCATGCGCTCCGCCTGGATGCGCAGCATCATGACGACGTCGGGGTCGCCCTGCAGGGCCCCGTCCAGGTCGTAGCCCACCCGGGCGGGCCAGCCCGACGTGTCGACGGGAACCAGCGTCGGCGGTCCGACCAGTTCGACTTCTGCGCCGAGGGTGGTCAGGAGCCATACGTTCGACCGGGCCACGCGGGAGTGCAGGATGTCGCCGACGATGACGACGTGCACGCCGTCGAGCCCGCGCCCACGTGACGCGGCTCCGTGCAGGCGCCGCCGGATGGTGAACGCGTCGAGGAGCGCCTGGGTCGGATGCTCGTGGGTGCCGTCGCCGGCGTTCACGACGCCCGCGTCGATCCAGCCGCTCGTCGCGAGGGTCTGGGGGGCGCCCGACGCGTGGTGGCGGATGACGACCCCGTCGGCGCCCATGGCCTGCAGCGTCTGGGCGGTGTCCTTCAGGCTCTCGCCCTTCGAGACGCTCGAGCCCTTGGCGCTGAAGTTGATCACGTCGGCCGAGAGCCGCTTCGCCGCGGCCTCGAACGAGATGCGGGTGCGCGTCGAGTCCTCGAAGAAGAGGTTCACGACCGTCTTGCCTCGCAGGGTGGGGAGCTTCTTCATCTCCCGCTCCTGCACGGCCGCCATGTCCTCCGCGACGTCGAGCAGCGCGATGGCCTCGTCGCGGGCGAGGTCCTTGGTCGAGAGGAGGTGGCGCATCAGTCGTCGCCCCCGTCGATCGTGACCGCGTCGTCACCGTCGATCTCGGTGAGGCGCACGTTGATCCGCTCGCGCGCCGAACTCGGCAGGTTCTTGCCGACGAAGTCCGCGCGGATGGGGAACTCGCGGTGGCCGCGATCGACGAGCACCGCGAGGCGCACGGCGCGCGCGCGGCCGAGGTCGGCCAGCGCGTCGAAGGCGGCGCGGATGGTGCGGCCCGAGTACAGCACGTCGTCGACGAGCACGACCGTCGTGCCGTCGATGCCGCCGGCGGGCRCCGATGTCGGCTGCGGCGCGCGAACCGGGTTGCGGTCGAGGTCGTCGCGGTACATGGTCACGTCGAGGGACCCGGTCGGCACCTCGGATGCCGCGATGCGGCCGATGATCGTCGCGAGGCGCTCCGCGAGCACCGCGCCACGCGTGGGAATGCCGAGGAGCACGAGCCGTTCGGCCCCGCGATTCGACTCGAGGATCTCGTGGGCGATGCGAGTGATCGCCCGATCGATGTCAGCCTGCTGCAGCACGGTGCGCACAGCCATGCGGACTCCCTTCTCCGCCTCACTGGACGGGCTTCAAGGTTGCCTTTCGAACCAGCCTACCAGCACGGCGGTGGCCGGTCCGATCGGCCCGGAGTAGCATCGGGCGCGCGGGTGCGGCAGGGTGTGGCAGCGGCGCGCAGGCCCGGCCCAGGCCCGGCATCCGCTCGAAGGCGGGAGTGACGATGACCGGCAGCGGCACCGCGACGGATCCCTGGCGGCTGACGACGGCCCCTGGAACCTCGGCCTACACGATGTACCGCGACGAGGACGGCGACCCGCCCGCGCTGGTCTGCATCGTGGGCTCGACCACCCTGAAGTACCACCTGTCGGCCATCGACGACCTCGCGGCCTGGCTCCGGGAAGAGAGCGACTGGGTCGCGCTCGGCGCCGCCGACGAGCAGAAGCCGGCCGCCGACGGCACCGTCGAGGCGTGGGGCCGCGCGGAGTCGAATCCCGTCGGCGGCTGGTACGGGCTCCGCAAGGGCTACCGGGGCCGGTTCGGGATGTACCTGCCGCCGCTGCTCGAGCAGCTCGGGCTCGCCGAACTCACGCATGACGCCCGCAACAACCGCATCCGGGCGACCTGACGAGCGCCGACTACGCCTTCGAGTGCGAGATCGCCGCGAGCAGGCCGTTCACGAAGCCGGCGGAGTCGTCGGTGGAGAGCACCGTCGCCGCCTCGACCGCCTCGGAGATCGCGACGGCGTCGGGCACCTCGTCGTTGTAGAGGATCTCCCACGCGCCGATGCGCAGCAGGGCGCGATCGACGGCCGGCATGCGCTCGAGCGTCCAGCCCCGCGAGTGCGTCGTGATGAGCTCGTCGATCTCGTCGCGGTGATCGACGATGCCGTCGACGATCTCGCGCGCGTAGAGCCAGGACGCCTGCCGTTCGGGCTCGCCCACTGCGCGCTCGGCCTCCGCCACGAGCACCTGCTCGACCGGCACCTGGCGCATGTCGGCCGAGTACAGCATGTCGAGGGCGCGCTTGCGCGCCTTCGTTCGAGCGCTCACTCGTTCACGCGGCCGAGGTAGTCGCCCGTGCGGGTGTCGACCTTGACCTTCGTGCCGGTCTCGAGGAACAGCGGCACCTGGATCTCGTAGCCGGTCTCGACCGTCGCGGGCTTGGTGCCGCCGGTCGAGCGGTCGCCCTGGAGGCCCGGCTCGGTGTAGGTGATCTCGAGCACGACCGACGCGGGCAGGTCGACGTAGAGCGGGTTGCCGTTGTTCAGGGCGATCGTGACGGCCTGGTTCTCGAGCATGAAGTTCGCGGCGTCGCCGACGACGGTCGCGGGCACGGTGACCTGGTCGTAGTCGGTCGCGTCCATGAACACGAAGCCGTCACCGTCGTTGTAGAGGTAGGTGAAGTCACGGCGGTCGACGTTCTCGATGTCGATCTTCGCGCCGGCGTTGTACGTGCGGTCGACCACCTTGCCGGTCACGACGTTCTTCAGCTTCGTGCGCACGAACGCCCCGCCCTTGCCGGGCTTGACGTGCTGGAACTCGATGACGCTCCAGAGCTGGCCGTCGATGTTCAGGACGACGCCGTTCTTGATGTCAGCGGTGCTTGCCATGGAGGTGATTCCGATCGATCGAGGGAAGTCAGAGGGCGCGCGGCATTTCGCGTGCGACTGATCGAGTGTAGTCGACTCAGTCGCGCGACCGCAGAACCCAGTCGATCGCCAGCCGGTAGGAGTCAGCACCGAACCCGGCGATGACGCCCGTGGCCACGCCCGAGATGACGCTCGTGTGCCGGAACGTCTCGCGCGAGTGCGGGTTCGAGAGGTGCACCTCCACGAGCGGCACCCCGGCCTGGGCCAGCTGTGCGGCCGCATCGCGGAGCGCGTAGCTGTAGTGCGTGAACGCCGCCGGGTTGAGCACGACCGGCAGTCGTCGATCCACCGCCTCGTGGATCCAGCCGATGAGCTCGGCCTCGTCGTCGGTCTGGCGCAGGTCGATCTCGACGTCGTCGGGCACGGATGCCGCGAGGCGGGCGCCGATGTCGGCGAGGGTCTCGCTCCCGTACACCTCGGGCTCGCGGGTGCCGAGGCGCCCCAGGTTCGGTCCGTTGAGGACGAGGATGGTGGTCACGCGGCAAGCCTAGCGATGCGGCATCCGTCGCCTGGCCGGCCCGCCTCGACCGATCGGTGCGGCGAACGGGTGAACCCCCGGTTGACGGCGCATTGACACTCCTTCGGACGACGCGCCTCCGGTTCACGAAGTGGTCGGGGCGTGTACCGATCATGGCCACGAAGCCGTGCGCTGCACCCGATTGGCTCGGGGCCATGCCAACCGAATCGACCCGCGCTCGAATGCGCCTCGTCGCCAGCGTCGCGGCCGCCGTCACGGCCGCCGCCATCCTCCTCCCCTCCCCCGCCATGGCCGCCGGGAACGACGCCCCGAAGGGCCCGTCCGTGAAGAAGGTGGAGCCCACCCTCGTCGCCAGGGCGACCCTGTCGGCCGATCACCTGGAGCCCGGCCCAGCCAGCGGCGGCGCCCTCACCACGACCGTGAACGGACGAACGGGCCCGTTCGGCGGCCAGGTGATCCCCGGGTTCTCCGCCGTCATCGAGAACGGCGACGGGACGTTCTGGGCGCAGCCCGACAACGGCTTCGGCGCCAAGACGAACTCCGCCGACTTCCTGCTCCGCAACTACCTGGTGCGGCCGGCGTGGCAGACCTCGGCCGGCGGCGCCGGCGACCTGGCCGTCGAGCGGTTCATCTCCTACAACGATGCCGACCACGTGCTCGACTTCCCCATCGTGAACGAGGCCACGCCCGATCGCCTCCTCACGGGCGCCGACTTCGACATCGAGTCGGTCGTTCGCGCCAAGGACGGCAGTTTCTGGGTCGGCGAGGAGTTCGGTCCGTTCCTCCTCCACTTCGACGCCGACGGCACCCTGCTCGAGAAGCCCATCGCCCTCGCGAGCGGCGCCAAGTCCCCGCAGAACCCGTACCTGCAGCCGGGCGAGACGCCCCGCGTTCGAGCGAGCCGCGGCTTCGAGGCGCTCGCGGGCTCGGCGAACGGCCGCTACCTCTACCCCGTCGTCGAGGGCTCCTACGCGGACGACCCCGACCTCCGCCGCCGCGAGGTGCTGGAGTTCGACACGAAGGCCGGTGCCTACACGGGCCGGACGTGGAACTACGAGACCGACCAGGACGCGAACGTCGTCGGCGACGCGTTCACCGCGCGCAACGGCGTGCTCCTGCTCGTCGCAGCGTGACGACTTCGAGGGCGACCAGGCCGTCACGAAGCGGATCTACCGGGTGGACCTCGGGCGCACCGACGCCGAAGGCAAGCTCGAGAAGACGCTCGTGGTCGATGCGCTCCGCATCGCGAACCCGGCCCTCATCGGCGCGGGCGACGGCTATGGCACCGGAGACCCGTTCTCGCTGCCCGTGCAATCGCTCGAGACCGTCGTCCAGCTGAAGGACGGCAACCTGCTCATCGCGAACGACAACAACTACCCGGGCAACGACGCTCGGATCACCGGAACCCCCGACGACACCGAGTTCGACGTCATCGACCTCGACCGCACGCGCGTGCAGCCGTCGGACGTCACCGTCGTGGGGCACCGGGGCGCCAGCGGCTCCCGCCCGGAGCACACGCTCGCCTCGTACGAGACGGCCATCACCGAATGCGCGGACTTCATCGAGCCCGACGTCGTCTCCACCAAGGACGGCGTCCTGGTCGCCCGGCACGAGAACGAGATCAGCGGCACCATGGATGTCGCGTCGCGGCCCGCGTTCGCCGATCGCAAGACGACGAAGGTCATCGATGGCGCCTCGGTCACCGGGTGGTTCACCGAGGACTTCACGCTCGCGGAGCTGAAGACGCTGCGCGCGGTCGAGCGCCTGCCGCAGGTGCGCCCCGCCAACACCGCATTCAACGGCCTCTACGCGATTCCGACGCTCGACGAGGTGCTCGACCTCGCCCGGCACTCCGTCAGCTGCGACGGCCTGCCCGTCGGCGTCTACCCCGAGACGAAGCACCCGAGCTACTTCGACTCGATCGGCCTCTCGCTGGAGGAGCCCCTCGTCGCGGAGCTCGCCCGGAACGGCCTCGACTCCGCGGATGCGCCCGTGATCGTGCAGAGCTTCGAGGTGGCCAACCTGAAGGAGCTCGACGGCGCCACCGACGTGCCACTCGCCCAGCTCCTCAACTCCAGCGGCCGTCCGTGGGACTTCACGGTTGCCGGTGACGCCCGCACGTACGCTGACCTCGCGACCCCGGCCGGGCTCGCAGGGATCGCCGGCTACGCCGACGGGTTGGGCGTCGAGAAGAGCCTGGTGATCCCCCGCACGGCCACCGGCACCCTCGGAACGCCGACCACGCTCGTCGCCGACGCGCACGCAGCGGGGCTCGACGTGCACGCCTGGACGTTCCGCCGCGAGAACACGTTCCTGCCGGCCGAGTTCCGTTCAAGCACCGATCCCGCCGGCATCGGCGACCTCGAGGGCGAGCTGCGCGTGTTCCTCGCGACCGGGCTCGACGGATTCTTCAGCGACAACCCCGACATCGGGGCGGCGACCGCCGGCTGATCAGGACCGATCGACCGTTTCGGGAACGGGCGGATGCCCCGCGGCATCCGCCCGTTCCTCGCACGCTCAGGAGGCGATCTCCTGGTAGGCCGCGAACAGCAGCGACTGGTCGGGGGCCAGCATCACCGTCGGTTTGGCGAGGTCGTCGAGCACGATGAACCGGAGCTGGCCGGCGCGGGCCTTCTTGTCGCGCTGCATCGTCGCGAGGAGCGTGTTCCAGCGGCCGGCGGGATAGCTCGTGGGTAGCCCGAGCAGGTCGAGCACGCGCTTGTGCCGGTCTGCGACGTCGTCGGAGAGCCGGCCCGACAGGCGGCCGAGTTCGGCGGCGAACGCCAGGCCGACCGAGACCGCGGCACCGTGCCGCCACTGGTAGCGCTCGGCGTGCTCGACGGCGTGGCCGAGGGTGTGGCCGTAGTTGAGGATCTCGCGGAGCCCCTGCTCGGTGAAGTCCTCGGCGACGACCTCGGCCTTCATGTGGATCGCGAGCTCGACGACGCGTCKGAACTCGGGCGAGGCCGGATCGGTCGCCCGGTCGGGATCGGCCTCGATGAGGTCGAGGATCTCTGGATAGCGGATGAACCCCGCCTTCACGATCTCGGCGAAGCCGGCGAGGATCTCGTTGCGCGGCAGGGTGTCGAGCAGCTCGAGGTCGCACAGCACCGCGGCGGGAGCGTGGAAGACGCCGACGAGGTTCTTGCCCTCGTTCGTGTTGATGCCGGTCTTGCCGCCCACGGCCGCGTCGACCATGCCGAGCACGGTCGTCGGCAGCTGCACGATGCGGACGCCTCGGAGCCAGGTGCCCGCGACGAAGCCGGCGAGGTCGGTGATCGCGCCGCCGCCGAGCCCGACCACGGCGTCGCTGCGCGTGAAGTCGGCCTGTCCGAGGATCTGCCAGCAGAACGCCGCGACCTCGACCCGCTTGCCGGCCTCCGCGTCGGGCACCTCGGCGAGCAGCACCTCGAAGCGGTCGGAGAGCTCCTCGCGCAGCGCGGCGGCCCGAGCGCCGAGGGTCGGCGCATGCACGATGAGCACCTTGCGCACCGCGGACCCGAGCGCCTCGCCGAGTTCGGCTGCCACTCCGCGGCCGACCACGACCTGATACCCCGACTCCCCGCCGACCGGGATCACCGTGCGCGTCTCGCCTGCCGTCATCGTGCTCCTCCGAACCCCTCGGTGATGTCCTCGACGATCCGCGCGACCGAGCGGCGCGACGTGTCGATGTCGAGGTCGGCGAGCGCGGCGTAGACCGGTGCCCGTTCCTCCATGATGGCGGTCCACCTGGCCAGCCCGCCCTCGGCGATGAGCGGACGCGACCCGCCCGCGAGCCGCGGCGCGACCGCCTCGGCCGTGACCTTCAGCCACACCACCGGCAGCTGGGCGAGGTCGTCACGGGTGTCGGGATGCAGCACCGCTCCCCCGCCGAGCGAGATCACGGCCTCCTCCCGCAGCGCGTCGGCCACGACCTCGCGCTCGACGATGCGGAAGTACTCCTCGCCCTCGCGCTCGAAGATCTGGTCGATCGGTCCGTAGCGCTCGATGATGCGGGTGTCGGTGTCGACGAACGGCGCGTCGACGGATGCCGCGAGCCGCTGTCCGACGC
>NZ_JBFUCL010000079.1:0-12597 GCF_056405255.1 Agromyces sp. P1_H4
CCCTACGCCTCGGCCGCGACGCGCCGGCCCCCGCGTGTCGCCGGCACGACGACGCGGGCCACCCGCTCGAGCCGCGGGTGCAGCTCGTCGCCGTCGTCCACCACGCCGGTGTACCAGCTCATGGCCAGGCCCTCAGCCGTGTCCTCCAGCAGTGCGAGGTTGTTGTCGAACCACGGGCCCTTCACGGTGCTCCACCGGAACGGCGGATCGGGAACCTTCGCGGATCGCGCCGCCGCTGCGCCGACGGGAGTCGCCACGCCGTACGACATCACGACCGCGAACCACCGCAGGAACCGCGGCAGCGGGTTCCGCACGGGCGAGCACACCGCCTGCACGATGCGGGCGCCGTCGTCACGATCCACCTCCGCGAGGTACGAGTAGTGGACGTCACCCGACAGGAACGTGATCGCCTGCGGCACCGGGCCCCGCTCGCCGTCGGCGACCTCCGTCACGATGCGCGCGACCGCCTGGAAGCTGTTCTGGAACGCGGCCCAGTGCTCCAGGTCGACGGCCCGCCGCAGCCGTTCGCCCATCCACGCCGCCGACCGGCCCCAGGCGCCCTGCGCGATCGCCTCGTCCCAGGCTTCGACGTTGTGCAGCCCCATCGGCAGGAGGAACGGCAGTGAGGTCGCCACGAGCACGTGCCGGAACCCGCCGCGCAGGTGGTCGTCCAGCCAGGCGAGTTCCTGCGCGTTGACCAGCCCCCGATGCGAGGGCGTGAGATCGCGCGAGACCCTCGAGTCCACGACGACGAGCCGTACGTCGTCGAACTCCCGGCTGTAGCTCCACCGGTAGGTGTCGGGGTGGGTGTCGCACCGGTCGGCGAACTCGTCGAGCACGACGGTCAGGTCGAGTTCCTCCTCACCCTCGTGTGCGCTGGTCCGCTGCCAGATCTCGTCAGCGGCGCGTTCCGCCGGTGAGAGGTTCCCGAGGTGCTGGTACACCCAGTAGGCCCCCAGGCCGGCGACGATCCGGCCCCGCCACCACGAGGTGGCCTCCATCTCCTTCTTCCAGTCCAGCGAGGCGTTCCAGTCGTCGCGGATGTCGTGGTCGTCGAAGATCATGGCCGTCGGCACGCACGACAGCAGCCATCGGTTCGCCCCATCCGACCACGCCAGCTGGTAGAGGTGCGCGTACTCCTCGTAGTCCTTGAGCTCGCGACCGGGTTCCTCGTGGATGTCGCGTCGCGCACGGATGAAGTCCTGCATCTCGGTCGACGTGGAGTCCGCATAGACCTGGTCACCGAGGAACAGCAGCAGGTCGGGTCGTTCCTCCCGGCCCGCCGCCGCCGCCAGCGCGAAGGCCCGCAGCGAATCGACCCCGTGCGTTCGGTTGCCCGAGCGATCGTGCGGAACGCTCGTGCGGCAGGACCCGTACGCCATCCGGAGGGGCCGCCCGGGTGTGCGCGTCGAGATCACCGAAGCCGGGAACTCGGACCCGGCCTCGGGCCACACGACGATCTCGTCGATCCGCACCTCGTAGGGCAGCACCGAGCCGGCATCGAGGCCATCGACCTCGACGAGGGCGTAGTGATGCCCGTGCACCGCGAAGGTGCGGGCATCCCACGACCGCCCATCGGCAGCCACGCTCACTCGGCAGGCCGCTCGCGTCTCCACCCAGATGCTGGCCGACGTCTCATCGACGTAGCGCAGCATCGGGCCGAGGAGCAACGGCGACGAGGCCATCCCACTGTTCTACCGCCTGCGGTCGTCGCCGGCCACGGGTTGCGCTGCAGACATGGCGGATGCCGCGAGCCCCCGCTCGCGGCATCCATTCCCCAGCCCGTTCGGGTCGAGCTGGAGCCTTACCCCTTCGTGGATCCGGCTAGGAGGCCGCGCACGAAGTAACGCTGCAGGCTGAAGAACACGATGAGCGGGATGACGATCGAGATGAACGCGGCCGCGGTGAGCAGCTGCCAGTCCTGTCCGCGTGTTCCGGTGAGCTCCGCCAACCGTTGGGTCAGTGGCGCGACGTCCTGGGTGCCGCCCGAGAAGATCAGCGCCACGAGCAGGTCGTTCCACACCCAGATGAACTGGAAGATGGCGAACGACGCGATCGCCGGCACGGACAGCGGGAGCACGATCCGGAAGAAGATCTGCCCGTGCGTGGCCCCGTCAACGCGCGCCGCCTCGATCACGTCGGCCGGGATCTCCGAGATGAAGTTGTGCAGCAGGAAGATCGCGAGCGGGAGCGCGAACATGGAGTGTGCGATCCACAGCGGCAGGTAGTTCTGCTCGGGGATGATCGGGACCACGTCGTGCAGCCACGCCTGCATCGGCCGCAGCACGGTGGAGAAGATCTGCAGCACCGGCACCAGCGCCATCTGCAGCGGGATGATCTGCAGCGCGAAGATGAGGATGAACAGCACGCCCACGCCGCGGAACCGCATCCACGCGAAGGCGTACGCCGCCATCGACGCGAACACCAGCGGGATCAGGGTCGCGAGCAGCGCGATCGCGATCGAGTTCACGATGTACGAGCCGAGCTGCGGCGATGACGCCGACGCCGAGAACAGCACGTTCTGGTAGTTCTCGAGCGTGAAGCCCGGGTTCGAGAAGATGGTCCACCAGCCGGTGGTGCGGATCAACTCAGCGGGCCGGAACGAGGAGATGAAGAGCCCGAACGTGGGGATCGTCCAGAGCACCGCGATGACGAGCGCGGCGACGGTCGCGGTGCGCGAGGTGAGTCGCTTCTTCACCCGCATGGTCTTGGGCTCGGCGTACTCCCGCTGCTCGACCTCCTCGAGGGTGCCGAGGTTCTTGCCGACGGGAAGGTCGGCCGGGGCGACGCTGCTCATCGGATCTCCCTCTGCTTGCGAAGCACGTTGACGTTGTAGATGACGATCGGAAGCACGAGGATCAGGAGGATCAGCGCGAGGGCGGACCCTCGTCCAACCTCGCTCGCCCGGAACGCCTGGGTGTACATCTCATTGGCCACGGTGCTCGTGTTGAAGTTTCCGGCCGTCATCGTGCGCACGATGTCGAAGACCTTCAGGGTGGCGATCGAGATCGTCGTGACCACGACCACCAATGCCCCGCGGATGCCGGGGATGGTGACGTTCGTGAAGCGCTGCCAGGCATTGGTGCCGTCGAGCTGGGCCGCCTCGATCTGCTCGGTCGCGATGCCCTTGATCGCGGCACTGAGCACCACCATGGCGAACCCGGTCTGCACCCAGATCATGACGACGATGAGGAGAATGGTGTTGATGGGGTCGGTCTGCAACCACTGCACCGGCTCGCCGCCGAACGCGACGACGATGGCGTTGAGGAGGCCGATCTGCTCGCGGTCGCCCGAGCGGTACTCGTAGACGAACTTCCAGATGACGCTCGCACCCACGAACGAGATGGCGATCGGCATGAAGAGGATCGCCTTGTAGTAGCGCTCGCCTCGGGACCGGTCGATGAACAYGGCGTAGGCGAGGCCCACCGCCGTCGCGATCGTCGGTGCGAGCAGTACCCAGACGACCGTGTTGATCAGCGTGCGGATCGCCGCGGGCTGCGTGAACGCCCAGACGAAGTTGTCGAACGTCCAGTCGCCCGACGAGTCCTGGAACGCCAGGATGCTCGTGCGGATCGCCGGGTAGACGAGGCCGACGGCCACGAGGATCAGCGCCGGGCCGAGGAAGCCGGCCAGCTGCCAGTAGTCGCGGCCCTTCTTCGGGGCCTTGTCGATGAAGAAGATGAGGAGGCCGACGACCGCGGCGAACACCGCGAGCCCCATCACCACCTGCAGGATCTTGCCGAGGAGATCGGCCGTGGTCATCGTGCCTCCCGGGTTCGTCGTTGAAGCTGGGGTGCCGAGGGGCGGGGTCGTTCAACCCCGCCCCTCGATCATGCCGCGCCCCGGAAGCTCCCGGGGCGCGACTCGCGGATGGTTAGCTGGACGGCCAGGTCGACTCGATGGTGTCGAGCACCTGCGCGGTGCTCTCGCCGCCGACCCAGGCCACGATGCCCTTCCAGAAGGAATCGGCGCCGACGGCACCGGGCATCAGGTCGGACCCGTCGAACCGGAACGTCGTCTCGGGGTCCTGCAGGATCTCGATGGACTGCACGAGCAGCTCGCTCGATGCGTTCTCGGGGTCGACGCCCTTGTTCGCACTGATCACGCCGCCCAGGCTGACGCGGTTGTTCGCCCAGGTGTCGCTGGAGAGGAAGGCGCGGAACGCCTCGACCTCTTCGGCGTCGCGGAAGGCGACCGGGAACTCGCCGCCACCGGTGACCGACAGCGGGTCGTCGGCGTTGGCCGGCGGGAGCAGGAAGCCGAAGACGTCGCCGTCGGAGGCCACCTTCACCTCGTCGCCGCCCTCGGGGTTCCAGAAGGTCTCGTAGAACGAGGCCTGGTGGTGCAGTGAGCACGTGCCATCGAGGATCGGCAGACCTGCGGTCTGGAACGCCTCGGTGACCTGCGTGGACACGTCGCCGATGCCGCCGTTGACCATGTCGTCGCTCTTCAGGTACTGCCCCACCGCGTCGAACGCGTCGGCGACCTGCGGGTCGTTGAACGGGATCTCGTGCGTCACCCACTGGTCGTAGGCGTCGGCGCCGTTCAGGCGCAGCATGAAGTCCTCGACCCAGTCGGTGCCCGGCCAGCCGGTGGCCTCACCGGACTCGAGGCCCACGCACCACGGCTTGTGGTCGCCTTCGGCGGCGATCTTGTCTGAGAGGTCCTTCAGCTCGTCGAGGGTCTTCGGGATCTCGTAGCCCTTCTCCTCGAACTCGGTCGGCGAGTACCACACGTAGCCCTTGATGCTGGCCATGAGCGGCGCCGCGTAGAAGGTGTCGTTGTAGGTGCCGTACTTCTTCCAGTCGGCCGACCAGAACTCGTCGACATTCGCCTCGACTTCCTCCGAGGCCGGGATCAGCCAGCCGCCCTCCGCGAGCCGGCCGAGCAGGCCCGGCTGCGGCACGATGCCGACGTCGGGCGCGTTGCCGCCCTCGGCGAGCACGGCGATCTGGGCCTCGAACTCGCTGGAGCCCTGGTACTCGACGTTGATGCCGGTGCAGGTCTCGAAGTCGGCCCACGACTCGTTGAGCCGGTCGGCCTCCAGGTCGAGGATCGTGCCCGACACCGTCACGTCTTTGCCGTCGAACGTTCCGTACTGCTCGTAGGGCCCGCAGTCGACGTCGGCCGCGGATTCCTCGGCGACGTCTCCCGTGCAGCCCGTGAGGGCGAGCCCGACCGCGGCAGCGCCCACGATGGGGGCCAGCCAACGGCTATGCCGTGTGGATCTCATGTCATCTCCTCGTTGAGTGTGGTGCAGGGGAAGCCGGAACCGGTTCCAGCCTCCACGGTAGGACACCCCGCGATTCCTGACAAGCCGAGACAGGTCACGGTTCGGACACCGATCCCACATCGTGTTGGGCGTTGAGGGAGAGCGCTCCCACAGTGACGGCACGGATCGTGCCCGGCGCATCGGCGCATTCAGGAAACGGTTCCACATTCGAGCCCCCGGCCCACTACACTCTGCAACGAAGCAGCCCGACGGAGGGAGGCGCGGATGGCCGCCATCGGCGATGTCGCGCGTCTCGCAGGCGTCTCGAAAGCCACTGCGTCGCGGGCCCTGTCGGGCCGGGGCTACGTCGCCGACCAGACCCGGCTCCGGGTCGAGGCCGCCGCCGCCGAGATCGGCTACATCGCCTCGCCCGACGCCGCGAGCCTCGTCACCGGGCGCACCAAGAACGTCGGCGTGATCATTCCCTTCGTCAACCGCTGGTTCTTCGGCGAGGTGCTCGAGGGCATCGAGCGCGCCCTGCTCGGCGCGGGCTACGACCTCACGCTCTACAACCTCTCGGACTGGGGCCCGGGCCGCGACCGGGTCTTCGACTTCTTCCTTGCCCGCAAGCGCGTGGACGCGGTGATCGCGGTCGGCGTCGACCTCGATGAGCGCGAGGTCGCGTCGCTCGACCGGCGGGAGAAGGCGCTCGTGTGCCTCGGCGGCAGCGGCGGCGCCGCCGCGCGGCTCTCGGTCGACGATCACGCCGTCGGGCAGCTCGCCACGGAGCACCTCCTGCACCTGGGGCACACGCGCATCGCGCATCTCGCCGGCCTCGGCGCCGAGAGCCGGCCCGCGAGCGTGCAGGGCCAGCGGCGCCAGGGCTTCCTCGACGCCATGTCCGCCGCGGGCGTCCCGTCGGCCGAGCCCGCGCACCTCCTCGAGGCCGACATGAGCATGCCCGGCGGCTACACCGGCGCACTGCAGCTCCTCGGCCATCCCGGCCGACGCCCGACCGCCGTGTTCGCGGCATCCGACGAGATGGCCTTCGGCGCCATCCGCGCCGCGGAACGGCTCGGCATCGACGTGCCGGGCGACCTCTCGGTGATCGGCGTCGACGGGCACGAGAACGCCGAGATGTTCGAGCTCACCACGATCGAGCAGTACCCGGGCGAGCAGGGCCGGCTGGCCGTCGACGTGGTGCTGCGCCTGCTCGGCGACGACGCYACGGCCGACCCGCTGCCCGACTCGGGTGCGCCGCTGCCGACGCGCCTGGTCGTGCGCGCGACGACGAGCGCTCCCCGCTGACCAGCCCGACGAACCGAGCAACGGCAGCGGATGCCGCGTCGGCGCTTCAGGTCGCGTCGCCGACCGAGATCGCCTCGGCCTCGGCGAGCGCGGGCTCCGGCGCCCCGTCGACCCGCCGCAGCGCGCGATGCCCGACGAGCACCACGAGGAGCGCGACCAGCACCGAACCGGCCGCCGCGAAGTACGGCGCCTCTGGCGAGATGAGGTGCGCGAGCTCGGCCGCCGCGGGCGGCGCGATGGCGCCGCCGAGGAACCGCACGGCCGAGTACGCGCTCGACGCGACGGAGCGATGCAGGTCGGTCGCCTCCATGACGCACTCGGTGAGCACGGTGTTGAGCACGCCGAGCACGAGTCCGCCGGCGACGATGCAGACCACGAGCGCGGTCGGGTCCTCGATCACGAACCCGGCGGCGGCGAGGTCGACCGCGAGGAGCGGCAGGGCGATCCAGAGCACGCGGGTGCGCGGCATCCGTGCGGTGAGGAGCGGCGCGACGAAGACGGAGGTGATCGCGAGCGCGACGCCCCACCCGAAGAACGTGAGGCCCAGCCCGATGGCGTCGAACCCGAGCGGGAACGGCGAGTACGCGAGCAGCACGAAGAAGCCGATGTTGTAGAACAGGGCGGCGCCGGCGAGCACCGCGAGCGCCGGCTGGCGGAGGGCGCGGATGGGGGCGGACAGCCGCGTCGGCACCGGCCGGCTCGCGGCATCCGGCCCGCTCGTGTCGTCCTTCAGGAACACGACGATCGCGATGAAGCCGATCGCCATCAGGGCGGCGGTGCCGAAGAACGGGCCCCGCCAGCTGAGGTTGCCGAGGAATCCGCCGAGGAGCGGCCCGATCGCGATGCCGAGGCCGAGTGCGGCCTCGTAGAGGATGATCGCCGAGCCCGATCCGCCCGCGGCGGCACCGACGATGGTGGCGAGAGCGGTGGAGATGAACAGCGCGTTGCCGAGGCCCCAGCCGGCGCGGAAGCCGATGATCGACTCGACGTTCTGCGAGAGCCCCGCCGCCGCCGCGAAGACGACGATGATGCCGAGGCCGATGAGCAGCGTCCGCTTCGCGCCGATGCGACTCGACATGTAGCTGGTGCCCAGCATGGCGACGCCGGTGACCAGCAGGTAGCTCGTGAAGAGCAGCTCGGTCTGCGTTGGCGTGGCCTCGAGGCTCTGGGCGATGGCGGGGAGGATCGGGTCGACGAGGCCGATGCCCATGAAGGCGATGACGCACGAGAAGGCGACGGCCCAGACGGCCTTCGGCTGCTTGAGAATCGACCCGGATGCCGCGTGGCCGGCGCTCACGCGACCACTCCCGTCGAGGCAGCCTCGCGCGCCCGCTCGAGTCGCGTGCGGACGATCTCGACCGCCGCTGCCAGCGTGGCGAGCTCGTCGGGGCCGAGGTCCGCGAAGGTGGGGGTGAGTGCGGCCGCCAGCTCCTCGCGCCACCCGGCGAGGGCGGCGAGGCCGCGGGGGTCGGCCGAGATCAGCCACGCACGCGCATCGCTGACGTCGGCGATGCGGCGGATCCAGCCGCGCTCGTCGAGCGTGTGCACGAGCTTCGTCATGGTCGGCTGCGAGACGCGGCTGACCCGGGCGAGCTCGCCCAGGCGCATCGGGCCGAGGTCGCGGAGCACGCTGAGCGTGCGCCAGACGGCCGGCGACTCGGTGCTGCCGGTGACGGATGCCGCGAGCCTCGTGATGCGGTGGTTCACCGAGACGAGGTCGCCGAGGACGGTGGGAAGGTCTGCTGGCGTGGTCACCCGACCATTTTACATAGCTTGCCTATCTACTGGCTCGAACTCGCTGGGAGATTTCAGAAAGCCCTTTCTCGGAAGTTCGCGCCAATGGCACAAATCCGCCGAATTGCCTCTTGCCAAGGCGCACGATCGTGGGATAGAAACGTCTCCAGCACCTGAGATAGCGCTTTCTCAGCGGTGATCAACGACGATGACTGGAGACCACGTGTTCCCGACGACACGACGAGGCCGCCCTCCGCGGGCCGCCGCCCGAACGCGAGGCCGTCGATGAGCGCCCTCGGCGAACTGCGGCGCATCAAGGGYACCTCGGCGCCGAAGTCCCGCAAGCAGAACAAGGCGGCCTTCCTCTTCCTCCTGCCGTGGTTCATCGGGCTCGCGCTCATCACCGTCGGGCCGATGGTGGCGTCGTTCGCCCTCTCGTTCACCAGGTACAACCTGCTGAGCCCGCCCCGCTTCATCGGCGTCGACAACTACGTGCGGATGTTCGAGGACGAGCGGCTCCACACGGCCCTCTCCGTCACGTTCCAGTACGTGTTCATCTCGGTCCCGCTGCAGCTCGGCCTCGCGCTGGCGCTCGCGATCGTGCTCGACCGCGGGCTCCGCGGCCTCGCGCTCTACCGGTCGGCGTTCTACCTGCCGTCGCTGCTCGGCGCGAGCGTCGCGATCGCGATCCTGTGGCGCCAGCTCTTCGGCGTCGACGGCCTCTTCAACGTGGTGCTCGGCTGGTTCGGCATCGAGGGACAGGGCTGGATCTCCAACCCCGAGACCGCCCTCGGCACGCTCATGATCCTCAACGTCTGGACGTTCGGCGCGCCGATGGTGATCTTCCTCGCCGGGCTCAGGCAGATCCCCGTCATGTACTACGAGGCGGCATCCGTCGACGGCGCCAACCGCTGGCAGCAGTTCCGGCACATCACGCTGCCCATGCTCACGCCGATCATCTTCTTCAACCTCATCCTGCAGCTCATCGGGGCGTTCCAGTCATTCACCCAGGCGTTCGTCGTCTCGGGCGGAACGGGCGGTCCGGTGGACTCGACGCTGTTCTACACGCTGTACCTCTACCAGCAGGGGTTCGCGAACCTCAACATGGGGTACGCCTCGGCCATGGCCTGGCTGCTCCTGGTGATCGTCGCCGCGCTCACCGCCATCAACTTCTGGGCCTCGAAGTATTGGGTGTTCTACGATGACCAAGACTGACCCCTCGACCGACCTCGCGCCGCTGACCGAATCGGTCGTCACCGGACTCCCGCCCGAGCGGATCCGCGAGCAGCGCCGCCGCCGCAGCCCGTTCCGCAAGCCGGTCACGAGCATCCTGCGCCACGTGTTCCTCATCGCGGCGGCCGTGCTGATGCTCTACCCCGTGATCTGGATGGTGGTCAGCTCGTTCCGGCCGACCGACCTGATCTTCCGCGAGGCGGGCCTCGTCTTCGACAGCTTCGAGATCTCGAACTACGTCGACGGATGGAACGCGCTGACGTACCCGTTCAACGTGTACCTGCTGAACTCGGGGCTCGTGGTCATCGGCTCGATCGTCGGCAACCTCGTCTCGTGCTCCCTCGCGGCCTACGCGTTCGCGCGGCTCGAGTTCACGGGCAAGCGGTTCTGGTTCGCGATCATGCTGCTGAGCATCATGCTCCCGATCCACGTGATCATCGTGCCGCAGTACGTGCTGTTCTCCCAGCTCGGGTGGGTCAACACGTTCCTGCCGCTCATCGTGCCGAAGCTGCTCGCGACCGATGCGTTCTTCATCTTCCTGATGGTGCAGTTCATCCGCGGCATCCCGCGTGAACTCGACGAGGCCGCGCGCATCGACGGGGCGGGGCATCCGCGCATCTTCCTGCAGATCATCCTGCCGCTCATGGTGCCCGCCCTCGCGACGACCACGATCTTCACGTTCATCTGGACCTGGAACGACTTCTTCAGCCAGCTCATCTTCCTGACCAAGCCGGCGCTCTACACCGTGCCGCTCGCCCTCAACGCGTTCCAGGACGCGCAGAGCTCGACCGACTTCGGCGAGCTGTTCGCGATGAGCGTCGTGTCGCTCATCCCCATCTTCCTGATCTTCCTCTTCGGCCAGCGATTCCTGATCAAGGGCATCGCCACGACGGGGATCAAGTGATCGGCCAGGCCGATCCGACGCGGGCGCGCACGGTCGCGCGCCGGCCCACCGCACCACCGGCTCCACCCACTCCCCTGCACCACACCACACCACGGAAGGACACCACCATGCGAGGCAACACACGACGCCGCATGGGCGTCGTCACGGCCATCGGCGCAGCGACGATGCTCGCGCTCACGGCCTGCGCCGGCAACCCCGCCGCCCCCGCCGACGAGGCGCCGAAGCTCGAGCTCTCGGACGAACCCGTGACGCTCTCGTTCACCTGGTGGGGCAACGACACCCGTCACGCGATCACGCAGGAGCTCATCGCCGCGTTCGAGGCGGAGCACCCGAACATCACCATCGAGCCCCAGTACACCGACTGGGCGGGCTACTGGGACAAGCTCTCCACCTCGGTGGCGGCCGGCGACATCCCCGACATCATCCAGATGGACGAGAAGCAGCTGTCGACGTACGCGTCCAACGGCGTGCTCATGGACCTCGGCGGCCTCTCCTCCGTGCTCTCCACCGAGGACTACCCCGAGGCCGTGCTCGGCACCGGCGCGCTCGACGGCACCCAGTACGGCGTGCCCGTCGGCATCAACTCGTACACGATCATCGCCAACCAGGACGTGCTCGACCAGTACGGCATCGACCTGCCCGACGACGAGACCTGGACGTGGGACGACTTCGTCGCCACCGCCCAGGAGGTCGCCGAGGCGAGCGGCGGCGCGGTCGCGGGCACCCAGTCGTGGGGCTTCGAGGACGGCGGCCTGAACAACTGGCTGCGCCAGCACGACAGCGCGCTCTACGACGCCGACGGCGAGATCGCCGCGAGCGAGGAGGACCTCGCGGGCTGGTGGGAGTTCCTGCTCGACGCGACGAAGGACGGCGCCACGCCCGAACCGTCGGCGACGATCGAGCGCGAGTCCGGCGGCCTCGCCGAGTCGTTCACCGCGACGAACCAGTCGGCGTTCGGCCCGTGGTGGTCGAACCAGGTGCAGGCGCTCCGCGACGCGAGCGGCCAGGATCTCGTAGCCCTGCGCGTGCCCACGAGCAAGGGCGCATCCGACGGCTGGGCGTACTACAAGCCGTCGATGTTCTGGTCGGCGTCGTCGAAGACCGAGCACCCGGCCGAGGTCGCCACGTTCCTCGACTTCCTGTCGAACAGCGAGGAGGCCGCCGACCTGCTGCTCGCAGAGCGCGGCGTGCCCGCCAACGAGAAGATCCGCGACTACATCACGCCGAAGCTCGACGAGGTCAACCAGACCGTCGTCGGCTTCCTGGACGACCTCGCACCGCAGGTCGGCGACGCACCGGCGGCCACGCCCCCGGGCGGCGGCATGATCGAGGCGATCATCGACCAGCACACCCAGCAGGTGCTCTTCGGCGAGATGACCCCCGAAGAGGCCGCGGCGAGCTTCCTCGCCGAGCTGCAGCGGGCGCTCGACGACGCCGCCGTGTAGTCCGCGAGCGAGTTCCCAAGCCGACGGATCCTCCCGGACCGTCACCCGAGCGGCTGCCGCGTCTGCCTGCGCGGCAGCCGCTCATCTCCCCGTCGACCCGCGTCGGCATCGCCTTCCCCGCCGCACGCGGCGTAGCGTCATCCCAAGCCCCTTCCCGATGGAGGTCCCAGTGCCCAACCCGCCCCGGCAGGTCACGATCGCCCAGGTCGCCGAGTACGCCGGCGTCTCGCAGGCGTCGGTGTCACGGGTGCTGAACCGCAACCAGAAGGTCGACCCGGCCATCTCGGCCAAGGTGCGCGACGCGATCGAGAAGCTCAACTACTCGCCGAGCCAGATGGCGCGCAACCTCGTGCGCGGCCGCAGCAACACCGTCGCCCTCGTCGTGCCCGACCTCGAGAACCCCATGTTCCAGGGCGTGCTCAAGGGGCTCGCCCGCGAGGCGGCGCTCGACGGCTACCGGGTGCTCGTCGCCGACACCGCCGAGCGAGTCGCCGACGAGGAGGACATCGCCGTCGAGGCCCGCTCCCGGTGCGACGCGCTCGTGCTCGTCTCGCCGCGCATGCCGGCCGAGCGGCTCGAGGCCCTGCTCGCCCGATCCGGCCCCATCGTGGTCGTGAACCGCCCGGTCGCGAGCGATCCGGCGGCAGAGCTCTCGGTCGACTACGAACACGCGACGCGCACCCTCGGCGAGCACCTGGTCGCACTCGGCCACACCCGTATCGCCTACCTCGCCGGGCCGCCGCAGGCCTATGCCGACGGGC
>NZ_JBFUCL010000080.1:0-12465 GCF_056405255.1 Agromyces sp. P1_H4
CGCGCACCGCGCTGGCCAGCCGCGCACCGCGCTGGCCAGCCGGGAGCTGCGGACGAGTGCGACGACGGCCCCGCGCACCGACCCGCCGAGCTGCAGCGGCTCGGCGGCGTACTCGTCGGGCACCACGATGACGAGCGCCGTGGGCTTGACCCGGGCGGCGCGACCGATCGCCTTCGCCCGTGCCGCGAGGGCGCGAACCGGCCGTTCCCCGGCGAGCGCCTCGCCGATGAGCTCGCCGCGCTTCATCGCGACYGGGCCGCCCCAGTCCTCGGACTGGATGGCGAAGAGCCCGGTCGGCCCGAGCACGAGGTGGTCGAGCTTCGGCGGCAGGCCCGGCCCCGCGGCATCCGTCGCCACGTCATGCCAGATCGTGTACGCGATGCCGAGCGTCGACAGGGCCCGTGCCGTCGCCTCCTCGACGAGGGCGTCGGCGAGGATGTGCCGGATGTCGCGTGGCGCACCCCGCACGAGCGCCGGGTCGTACGGGTCGGGCACCTCGACGCCGCGACCCACCCATTCCCGGATGCGGTCGAGGTAGCGCTCCCGGGTGAGCCCGCCGGGGTGGCCGTACGACCGGGCCAGTGGACGCGAGTCGCGGGGCCGACGCGGGGCCGTCGGCGCCCAGGMCTCGCGGGTCGGCGCGGCGTTCGCTCCCGGCATCCCGCGGTCGAATGCGGCCCTGGCCTCGGGCGTGCCGACGAGGACCCACGCCCGCTGCACCGCGTCGAACCGCGCCGTGTCGCCGCCCGTGTCGGGGTGGGCGCGGCGCAGGGCGCGGCGGTAGGCGAGGCGCAGGGCGGCGGCATCCGCGTCGGCGGAGACGCCGAGCACCTCGTACGGGGAGTCGGAGAGCGGACTGTCGGCCATGGGCTCGCTTTCGGTATGCGTCCATGAGAATACCCCCGCAGCACCCGGTGTTCGCCGAGTGCCCGGGTCGCGCGTCGGCGAGCCGGTCACTCCGCCGGCAGCAGCAGGATCCCGTCGTCGATCAGGGCGCGTACGGCGGGCAGCAGGTCGGTCGCGAGCGCCGTTCCCTCCACGTCGAGGAGCTGCGCCAGTGCCGCGACGATCGCGCCGACGGAGAGCTCGCCGTCGCACGCGCCCACGAGCGCGGCGAGGCCGGTGTCGAGGGTGATCGTGCGTCCGAAGCCGCCGCCCTGGCGCAGCAGCATCGCCGTGGGGTCGTCGTCACCCGGCCAGTAGTGCCGCTCCTCGGTCACGTCGCCGGCGACCGTCAGCCGCAGGGCGGCGAGTGCGGTGTCATCGAGGACCGCCTGGCGGTCGTGCGCGTCGAGGCAGTCCGCGAGGTGCGTGCCGAGTCCGCCGTGATGGCTGCCGAGCGGCCCGTAGCGGCGCTCGAACCGCGCGAGGCGCGGGGCAGCAGGCGCAGCCTCGGCGGCAGCATCCGCCGACGATCCCGGATGCCGCAGCAGCACGTACCCGAACCCGATCTCCCGCACGCCCCTCCGCTCGAAGTCGTCGAGCCAGGCGTCGTAGAGCCGGTCGAACTCCGGCGTGCCGGGGCGGGTGCCGCCGTCGCGGATCCACGTCTCCGCGTACTCGGTCACCTGCTGCAGCTCGCGCTCGACGATCCAGTGGTCGAGCGGGCCGGCCCAGCCGCGCACGCGCTCCAGCCCGTCGGCCCTGCCGCCCTCGCCGTCGCCGTCGCCACCGGCGCCCTCCCGGTACTCCCAGTTGCCGAGCAGCTGCGCGATCCCGCCCGGCTCGAGGTGGTCGGCCGCGCCACGCAGCACCACCTCGACGATGCCGTCGCCGACCATGCCGCCGTCGCGGTACTCGTACTCGGGCACGCCGACCACCCTCGGGGTGATCACGAAGGGCGGGTTCGACACGATCCGGTCGAACCTCTCCCCGGCGACCGGCTCGTAGAGGCTGCCGAGTCGGAACTCGACGCCCTCGATGCCGTTGAGCGCGACGTTGAGCCGTGCGAGGGCCAGCGCACGCTCCGAGATGTCGGTGGCGACGACCCGGTCGGCGAACCGCGACGCGTGCATGGCCTGGATGCCGCACCCCGTTCCGAGGTCGAGCACGGTTCGCGCCTGCCTCGGGATCATGAGCCCCGAGAGGGTCATCGACGCACCGCCGACGCCGAGCACGTGCTGCTCGCCGAGGGCATGCCCGAGCGCCATCTCGCCGAGGTCGGAGACGATCCACCAGTGCCCCTCGCCCAACGCGTCGGCGAACGCGTACGGCCGCAGGTCGAGCAGCGGGCGGACGGATGCCCCGCGCCCGCCTTCCCCGCCGCGCGCACCGAGCCCCCCGCCGCCCGCACCGGGCATCCGGGCGAGCAGCCCGAGTTCTACGGCCCCCTCGACCCCGAGCGTCGGCAGCGCATGGACGGCATCCGACTCCGGCACGCCGTCGCCGAGCACGAAGAGCTCCGCGAGCGTCGCGAGATCTGCGGATGCCCCGTGCGCGGCGCGCTTCGCCTCGAGCACCCGGCGCGCCGGAACGCGTTCGCCGCGGTGCAGGGCGGCCGCGGCATCCGGTCCCCAGAGCGCCTCCAGGGCGCCGACCGTGAACCGAGCCGCGACGAGGTCGTCGCGCAGCCGCCCGACCGCCTCGCGCCGGAGGGCGTCCACCCGCGCCGGGTCGCTGTCAGTACTCACCGCACCATTCAACCGCATGGCCCCCGCGCGGCAGCGCGGGGACAGTCAGCGGGTGAGGAGCTCGAGCACGAGCGGGAACGGGCCGTAGCCGTCGTCCATCGTGAGGTGGCCGCCGTCCTCGACGGCGACGTAGTCAAAGTCGAACGGGGTCGCGTACACGACCTCGGCACCGGCAGGGCAGAACGGGTCGTCGGCGCTCGCGCCGACGACGCCCCGCTCGAGCACGGCGGCGGCGTGCGCCACGGGGAGCGCCCTCGGCTCGCCGAATCGGGCGAACGCCGCGATCTCGGGGATGCCGCGGAGCACGTCGGGCGCCGCGGGTGCGACCAGCACGACCCTCCGCGCGACCGCGCCGACCTCGCCCCGCTCGGCGCGGCGGGCGAGATACGCGAGCCAGAGCAGGCAGCCGAGGCTGTGGGCCACGACGGTGAGCGACGCGGCATCCGTCGCCTGCAGCTCGGACTCCACCGCGTCGACCCACTCGTCGAGCACCGGCGCATCGGGTTCCGGCAGCTGCGGGTACCGCACGCTCGACCCGCGGGAGGCCAACTCCTCCGCGAGCCAGCGCTGCCAGTGGCCCTCGGGGCGGCGGTTCTGCCACCCGTGCAGGATCAGGATCTCCTCGGCCATGCCGCTCCCCTCGACGAATCCGGTCCATTCAAGCAGCCGTGCCGGCCCTGCTGCAGCGAGGCGTCACACTCGCGTCACCTGGCGTCCACGTGCCGTCACTCGCCGTAACCCGCCCGTCACACGGTGCACGTAGCGTTGGATACGATCGAAGAGCGAGGGGAGGTCGCAGATGGCTGACGCGCCGACGCTGGAGCGCCTGCGACAGGATGCACGAGACGAGCTGGCCGCACTCATCGAGTTGCGATGCCGTCTCGGCGAAGATCCGTGGGTCTTCCTCCCCGACCTGCCCTCGGTCGACGAGCAGGTCGTCGCCACGCTGCGCGAGGAACGTCTGCACTCCGATCGGTGGAGCCCGGCGCGCTCCCGCGCGTATCATCCGGCCGCGCGCGACGGCGACGCGGCACGGTTCGAGTACGAGCTCCTGCGGGAGATCGCCCTCGACCACCCCGAGCTCAGCGCGGCGGTATGGACGGTGCTCGACCGGGTTCCGTCAGCCTGGTGACGCGCTGCACGCGCATCCAGGTGATGAATCCGAAGATCGTGAACGCGCCGTAGAAGACGTAGAGCAGCGCTGAGGCGTAGTACCCCGCGCTGATGAGCAGCGGCACGCCGACGACGTCGACCGCGACCCAGATCAGCCAGAACTCGGTCCAGCCCTTCGCCATGCCGTACGTGGCGAGGAGCGACCCCATGAAGATCCACGCATCTGCCCACACGGGCTCGAACGAGCCGAGTGCCCGGAACAGCGGCGTGAGCAGCAGGGTGCCGCCCACGAACGCGACGCCGAGCAGAATGCGGGCACGGGTGCCGGCCCATCGCGGGTCGACCGCGTTCTCGCTCACCTGGCTGTGCCGCGACCAGCGCACCCACCCGTAGATCGAGACGATGATGAACATGACCTGCCGCGAGGCCTGCCCGAGCAGGTTCACGGGGTTCGGCGTGTCGAAGACGGCGCCGAGGAACACCGTGAAGAGCAGCACGTTGCCGATGATCCCGACCGGCCACGCCCACACCTTGCGACGCAGTCCGCCGAGCGCACTCGCGAGGCCGAAGAGGTTGCCGATGATCTCGCGCCAGAGGATCACCTGGCCTCCGATGACCAGCTGTGCGTCGAAGAGCCACTCGATGGGATTCACGAGGCGTCCGCCGTTGCACGGGTGGGTCGGCGCAGCCGGGCGATGAGGGCGGCGACAGCCCGCCAGCCGATGAGCATGACGGCGAGCGTGACGGCGGCGACGATGACGAACGCCGGTTGCACGCCCTGGCCCGACGCGAGGCGGAGCAGCATGCCGATGACGAGCGTCGCGGCCCAGACCAGCACTCCCGTCGGCCAGACGGCGAGCGGATGCCGCCACGCGGTCGCCGCGAGCCATCCCACCCCGAGGCCGGCGAGGAACGGCCAGGCCGTGGTCCACACGCCCGCGGCGTCGAGCCCCTCGGCGTGGCTGGAGCGGCCGATGACGGCGAACACGGCCACGAGGGCGACGTCGAGCAGCAGGGCGCCGACGGTCCCGGCCGTGCCGGTACGCGCGCGATCGTTCATGGCACCATCGTACGGACCGCCGCCGGACGCCGTGGCCGCCTCAGCCCCGGGACGCGAGCTCCTCCAACGCCGGCCCGTCGTGCACGGGCAGCGCGCAGACGAAGGAACGACACCGGTAGGCGGTCGCCACGCCGTCGTGCACGGTCCTGCCCTCGAAGAGCTCGAAGCCGGCGTCCGCGAAGGCACGGGCCTGCCCTTCCGTCACGACGGTGGCGACGGATGCCGCGTGCCGACGMGTCTCCGCCGCCAGGCCCGCCGATCCGCCCGCGTCCTCTCCCGCCGCACCGCCCGCGCCGTCCTCGGCCACGCCCTCGGGGACGACCGTCACGAGCTGCACGAGCGGACCGTCGAGGCGGGCCATGAGCGCCAGGGCGCCGCCGAACGCGATGGGCCGCTGCACCGCCATCCCGGCCACGGATCCCATCGCGCGTTCGGCGAGCTCGCGGTATCGGTCGCCGGCGCCGAGGGCGAAGAGCCGCCACGCGGCGTCCGCGCACGCGGTGAGACCCGACGGCGTCGCACCCTCCGCCGGATCGGACGGCAGCGCGAGCCCATGCGCGACGAGCACCGGATCCCCGCCGGACGGTGCTGCGAACGGCACGGCGCCATCCTCCGGTGCGGCGGATGCCGCGCGGTCGATCAGCTCGCGCGCGAGCACCGCGTACCCTGCATCGCCGGTGGCGCAGGCGAGCTCGAGGAGGCCGCCGGCGAACATGCCCGTGTCCTCGAGCGTCGCCGCCGCCGTGGACGCCTCCCCATCGAGCGACGCGCGCACCAGCGTCCCGTCGTCACGCACGTGGTGATCGCGGAGGAAGTCGGCCGCACGACGAGCCGCCCCGAGCGCGCGGTCATCGCCGAAGACGAATCCCGCGCGGGCGAGGGCTCCGACCGCCAGGCCGTTCCACCCCGTCAGCACCTTCTCATCGAGTGCCGGCGGATCGACCTCGGCGCGGGCGTCGGCGTCCAGCCGGTAGTACCCGCCCTCGTTGCGACGCCCGTCGATGGTGCTCTCGGAGTCCTGGGCGCTCGCGAATCCGCCGTCGGGCAGCTGCATCCGCTCGGTCAGGAAGGCAACGACGCCCATGGCCAGCGACCGCAGGAACGCCGGCGGATCGTCGCCGGCCGCCAGGTCCGCCGTCACGCCGAGAATCAGTGCGTTGTCGGCCAGCATGCGCTCGTAGTGCGGCTCGCTCCAGTCGGCGCGGGTGGCGTAGCGGAAGAACCCGCCCTCGACGGGGTCGCGGAGCGGCGACGCCCCCATGAGTCGCAGCGTCCGCCCGGCCAGCCGACGGCCCTCCGCGCCCGATGCCGCGAGGAAGGCCAGCACGGGCGCGACCGGGAACTTGGGGGCGGTGCCGAACCCGCCGTGCAGCCGGTCCTCGTCGTCTGCGAGCGTGCGCACGGCCTGCTCGAGTCCGGCTCCCCCGGGGAGCGCCCCGGCGGTCGAGGCGACGGATGCCGCGGCGAGGGCCTGTCCGACGGCGTCGGCGGTCTCCTCGAGGTCCCGGCGCCGTTCGCGCCATGCCTCGTCGACGGCCGCGAGCACCTCGGCGAAGGCCGGAACGCCTCGCACGGGCCGCGGCGGGAAATACGTGCCGGCGTAGAACGCCCGGCCGTCGGGCGTCGCGAACACGGTGAGCGGCCACCCGAGCTCGCGCGTGAACGCGGAGGCGGCCGCGAGGTAGCTCGCGTCCACGTCTGGGTGCTCCTCGCGATCGACCTTGATCGCGATGAACCGCTCGTTGAGCACCGCGGCGATCGCCGGATCGCTGAAGCTCTCACGTGCCATGACGTGGCACCAGTGGCAGGTGGCGTAGCCGATCGACACCAGCACGGGAACGTCACGTTCGCGTGCGGCGGCGAACGCGGACTCACCCCAGGGATGCCAGTCCACCGGGTTGTCGGCGTGGCTCCGCAGGTACGGACTCAACGCCTCCTGCAGTCGATTCCCCATGCCACCAGCGTAAACGCGACCGCCCCGCTCAGGAGGGGACTTGTCCGGCCGCTGATCGAAAGGCTATGGAGCACCGAGAACGTCGCGTTAAACAAAGAGAGCCACCCAGCAATGGGTGGCTCTCTTCGAATGAATGTCCGGCGGTGTCCTACTCTCCCACAGGGTCGCCCCTGCAGTACCATCGGCGCTGCGAGTCTTAGCTTCCGGGTTCGGAATGTGTCCGGGCGTTTCCCTCGCGCTATGGCCGCCGAAACTCGTGCCACACCCACGTTGCCCCACCAGGTGGTGGGTTGGGTGTGTGGTTACGGCACCCCACACGTGGTGGGGTGAAATCTGTGTTGTGTTATGTGTGTTTCCGTCTGTTGGGAACCACAGAGTGGACGCGAGCAATCTTGAGGCCACTCACACGGCCTTTCGATGAATGATCTTCAAACGTGTGTGAGTGTAGTGATTGTCAAGTTATCGGCTTATTAGTACCGGTCAGCTCCGACAGTCGTTAGTCCTGTCTTCCACATCCGGCCTATCAACCCAGTCGTCTGGCTGGGAGCCTCTCCCCCGAAGGGATGGAAATCTCATCTCGAGGCCGGCTTCCCGCTTAGATGCTTTCAGCGGTTATCCATCCCGAACGTAGCTAACCAGCGGTGCTCCTGGCGGAACAACTGGCACACCAGAGGTTCGTCCAACCCGGTCCTCTCGTACTAGGGTCAGATCCTCTCAAATTTCCTACGCGCGCAGCGGATAGGGACCGAACTGTCTCACGACGTTCTAAACCCAGCTCGCGTACCGCTTTAATGGGCGAACAGCCCAACCCTTGGGACCTACTCCAGCCCCAGGATGCGACGAGCCGACATCGAGGTGCCAAACCATGCCGTCGATATGGACTCTTGGGCAAGATCAGCCTGTTATCCCCGAGGTACCTTTTATCCGTTGAGCGACAGCGCTTCCACAAGCCACTGCCGGATCACTAGTCCCGACTTTCGTCCCTGCTCGACCTGTCAGTCTCACAGTCAAGCTCCCTTGTGCACTTACACTCGCCACCTGATTGCCAACCAGGTTGAGGGAACCTTTGGGCGCCTCCGTTACTTTTTGGGAGGCAACCGCCCCAGTTAAACTACCCACCAGGCACTGTCCCTGAACCGGATCACGGTTCGAAGTTAGATATCCAGAGTGACCAGAGTGGTATTTCAACAATGACTCCACGAACACTGGCGTGCCCGCTTCAAAGTCTCCCACCTATCCTACACAAGCCACACCGAACACCAATACCAAGCTGTAGTAAAGGTCACGGGGTCTTTCCGTCCTGCTGCGCGTAACGAGCATCTTTACTCGTAATGCAATTTCGCCGAGTTCGCGGTTGAGACAGCTGGGAAGTCGTTACGCCATTCGTGCAGGTCGGAACTTACCCGACAAGGAATTTCGCTACCTTAGGATGGTTATAGTTACCACCGCCGTTTACTGGGGCTTAAATTCTCAGCTTCGCCTTGCGGCTAACCGGTCCTCTTAACCTTCCAGCACCGGGCAGGCGTCAGTCCGTATACATCGTCTTGCGACTTAGCACGGACCTGTGTTTTTAGTAAACAGTCGCTTCCCACTGGTCTCTGCGGCCCTGCAGCGCTTCCCCAGGCAAGCTGGTTCACGCCTTAGGCCCCCCTTCTCCCGAAGTTACGGGGGCATTTTGCCGAGTTCCTTAACCACGATTCTCTCGATCTCCTTGGTATTCTCTACCTGACCACCTGAGTCGGTTTGGGGTACGGGCGGCTGGAACCTCGCGTCGATGCTTTTCTCGGCAGCATAGGATCACCCACTTTTTATCCGCATCGCGTCTCAGCCATCGTGAGCGACGGATTTGCCTATCGCTCGGCCTACACGCTTGCCCCGGGTCTACCATCGCCCGGGTTGGGCTACCTTCCTGCGTCACACCTGTTAATACGCTCACTCCACCAGACGGGGTCGCATGCCGCCTCGCGCGTCACCCCGAAGGGATCGTGCACGGATTGGGATGCTTAGCACTTCTGATCTCGTGTGGGCGGTTCTTCGCCGGTACGGGAATATCAACCCGTTGTCCATCGACTACGCCTGTCGGCCTCGCCTTAGGTCCCGACTTACCCAGGGCAGATTAGCTTGACCCTGGAACCCTTGGTCTTCCGGAGGACGGGTTTCTCACCCGTCTTTCGCTACTCATGCCTGCATTCTCACTCGTGTAGCGTCCACGGCTGGTTTCCACCGCCGCTTCACTCGCCACACGACGCTCTCCTACCCATCAACACGGCTGGACCACGAAGGCCTACCACAAATGTCAATGCCACAACTTCGGTGGCGTGCTTGAGCCCCGTTACATTGTCGGCGCGGAATCACTTGACCAGTGAGCTATTACGCACTCTTTCAAGGGTGGCTGCTTCTAAGCCAACCTCCTGGTTGTCTGTGCAACTCCACATCCTTTCCCACTTAGCACGCGCTTAGGGACCTTAGTTGGTGGTCTGGGTTGTTTCCCTCTCGACGATGAAGCTTATCCCCCACCGTCTCACTGCTGCGCTCTCACTTACCGGCATTCGGAGTTTGGCTGACGTCAGTAACCTTTTAGGGCCCATCGGCCATCCAGTAGCTCTACCTCCGGCAAGAAACACGCAACGCTGCACCTAAATGCATTTCGGAGAGAACCAGCTATCACGAAGTTTGATTGGCCTTTCACCCCTATCCACAGCTCATCCCCTCCATTTTCAACTGAAGTGGGTTCGGTCCTCCACGACGTCTTACCGTCGCTTCAACCTGGCCATGGATAGATCACTTCGCTTCGGGTCTAGGACCTGCGACTGAATCGCCCTATTCAGACTCGCTTTCGCTACGGCTGCCCCTCACGGGTTAACCTCGCCACAGATCACTAACTCGCAGGCTCATTCTTCAAAAGGCACGCTGTCACCCCTACAAGGAGGCTCCAACGGTTTGTAAGCAAACGGTTTCAGGTACTATTTCACTCCCCTCCCGGGGTACTTTTCACCTTTCCCTCACGGTACTTGTCCGCTATCGGTCATCTGGGAGTATTTAGGCTTATCAGGTGGTCCTGACAGATTCACGCGGGATTTCTCGGGCCCCGCGCTACTTGGGATCCCTCTCCGGCCGGCCAGGCATTTCGACTACGGGACTCACACCCACTCCGGTCCGGCTTTCAATCCGGTTCGTCTATACCTGACGCGTCACCGTGACTGCACGGCAGTACAGTCCGAGAGGTCCCACAACCCCGACCATGCAACCCCTGCCGGGTATCACACATGGCTCGGTTTAGCCTCTTCCGCGTTCGCTCGCCACTACTTACGGAATCACGGTTGTTTTCTCTTCCTGTGGGTACTGAGATGTTTCACTTCCCCACGTTCCCTCTACCCGCCCTATATATTCAGGCGGGAGTCACCAGGTCACCCAAAGGGCCTGGCGGGGTTTCCCCATTCGGAAATCCTCGGATCAAAGCTCGTTTATCAGCTCCCCGAGGCTTATCGCAGATTACGACGTCCTTCTTCGGCTCCAGATGCCAAGGCATCCACCGTTTGCTCTTAGAAACTTGAAATCACATGAGTTCGATCGAATTCGTGCAACACCCGAAAGTGCTGCGAAATTGACCAGTGAATACGCCAAACAGGCCACCCGAAGGCAACCAATTGGCGACTCACCTTTTGTGACTGACCCCGAAGGGTCAATCTAAGATGCTCGCGTCCACTATGTAGTTCTCAACAGACGGCCAGAACCCCCACACCCACCAGCAAAGCTGATCTCGGTGAAGGTCTGAAGAAACCATCACCCCACCCGAAGGCAGGATCGTCCGGTCCCTCAGGACCCAACAGCGTGCACGCACCCAACCCGCCGGCCCCAGTCGTTCCAACCACCCGAAGATGGCGTACTAAACCAGAACCCTTGGCCTGGATGCCTATGTCAATGTTCCACCCATGAGCTGCCAGCAGAACACATTCGGTCCTGATCTGACATGCCTGGAAGACCGAAGTCTCCAGATGCTCCTTAGAAAGGAGGTGATCCAGCCGCACCTTCCGGTACGGCTACCTTGTTACGACTTAGTCCTAATCACCGATCCCACCTTCGACGGCTCCCTCCACAAGGGTTAGGCCACCGGCTTCGGGTGTTACCGACTTTCATGACTTGACGGGCGGTGTGTACAAGGCCCGGGAACGTATTCACCGCAGCGTTGCTGATCTGCGATTACTAGCGACTCCGACTTCATGAGGTCGAGTTGCAGACCTCAATCCGAACTGAGACCGGCTTTTTGGGATTCGCTCCGCCTTACGACATCGCAGCCCTTTGTACCGGCCATTGTAGCATGCGTGAAGCCCAAGACATAAGGGGCATGATGATTTGACGTCATCCCCACCTTCCTCCGAGTTGACCCCGGCAGTCTCACATGAGTTCCCACCATTACGTGCTGGCAACATGCGACGAGGGTTGCGCTCGTTGCGGGACTTAACCCAACATCTCACGACACGAGCTGACGACAACCATGCACCACCTGTAACCGAGTGTCCAAAGAGTTCCACATTTCTGCGGCGTTCTCGGTTATGTCAAGCCTTGGTAAGGTTCTTCGCGTTGCATCGAATTAATCCGCATGCTCCGCCGCTTGTGCGGGCCCCCGTCAATTCCTTTGAGTTTTAGCCTTGCGGCCGTACTCCCCAGGCGGGGCGCTTAATGCGTTAGCTACGACACGGAAACCGTGGAAAGGTCCCCACATCTAGCGCCCAACGTTTACGGCGTGGACTACCAGGGTATCTAATCCTGTTCGCTCCCCACGCTTTCGCTCCTCAGCGTCAGTTACGGCCCAGAGAACTGCCTTCGCCATCGGTGTTCCTCCTGATATCTGCGCATTCCACCGCTACACCAGGAATTCCATTCTCCCCTACCGCACTCCAGTCTGCCCGTACCCACTGCAGGCCCGAGGTTGAGCCTCGGGATTTCACAGCAGACGCGACAAACCGCCTACGAGCTCTTTACGCCCAATAATTCCGGACAACGCTCGGACCCTACGTATTACCGCGGCTGCTGGCACGTAGTTAGCCGGTCCTTTTTCTGCAAGTACCGTCAAGGAGCAAGCTCCCCTTCTTCCTTACTAAAAGCGGTTTACAACCCGAAGGCCGTCATCCCGCACGCGGCGTTGCTGCATCAGGCTTGCGCCCATTGTGCAATATTCCCCACTGCTGCCTCCCGTAGGAGTCTGGGCCGTGTCTCAGTCCCAGTGTGGCCGGTCACCCTCTCAGGCCGGCTACCCGTCGACGCCTTGGTGAGCCATTACCTCACCAACAAGCTGATAGGCCGCGAGTCCATCCCAGACCGAAAAAACTTTCCACCCCACACCATGCGGTACAGGGTCCTATCCGGTATTAGCTCCGATTTCTCGGGGTTATCCCAGAGTCCAGGGCAGGTTACTCACGTGTTACTCACCCGTTCGCCACTAATCCMSSMAGCAAGCTSSMSTTCATCGTTCGACTTGCATGTGTTAAGCACGCCGCCAGCGTTCGTCCTGAGCCAGGATCAAACTCTCCAAAAAAACTGGTTCCAACACCCCCGAAGAGGCATTGAGAGCTTCAATCACTGACAGAGAAACAACTGACTATAAAAATCAAATTGTCCATCAATCAAAGGAATCCATACCCACCCCAAAAAGGGACAGGCTGGGGTTCAATAAATTGGCATTGAACATAGTGCACGCTGTTGAGTTC
>NZ_JBFUCL010000081.1:0-12413 GCF_056405255.1 Agromyces sp. P1_H4
TACTGCGTGAGCTCGAGCATCGCCTGCTCGTGCTCGGGATCGGCCTTGAGGTGCTCGAAGTAGCCGAGGATGCCCGATTCGAGCAGCTCGGCGAGGCTCTGGCCGGGAACGAGGTCGGGGATGACTGCGAGCTGCTCCCGCGCGACCACGGTCACGATGAGCTCGTCGATGAGCTCGTCGCGCGAGTCGAACGCGTAGTGGAAGCTCGCGAGGCTCATGCCGGCCTCGGCCACGATCGCGCGCGTCGTGGCCTGGGCGATGCCGCGACGCGACACCACGCGCAGGGCCGCCTCGATGAGCGCGGTGCGGCGCTCGGACGCGGGGATGCGGACCACGCGGCTCCTCTCGACTCCATCGCCGACTGAAGTGGGACGATCGTCCCAGTTGGACCAGTATGCACGAAACCCGCCGACCGCGCACGCGCCAGCGGCTACGCTCGCACCATGCGCCTCGGGGTTCTCGACGTCGGTTCCAACACCGTCCACCTGCTCGTCGTCGATGCGCATCCCGGCGCCCGCCCCATCCCGACCGCGTCGCACAAGCAGGTGCTCCGGCTCATGCGCTACCTCGAAGCCGACGGCGCCATCAGCGACGAGGGCGTCCGCGCCATCCTCGAGGCGATCGGCAGCGCAGCGGATGCCGCGAAGGAGGCGGGCATCGAGGAGCTGCTCGCGTTCGCCACCTCCGCCATCCGCGAGGCGACGAACGGCGAGGAGGTGCTCGCCCTGGTCGCGCGGCGCACCGGCGTCGAACTGCAGGTGCTGTCGGGCGACGACGAGGCCCGGCTCACGTTCCTCGCCGTGCGGCGCTGGTACGGCTGGTCGGCCGAGCGGATCCTGCTCTTCGACATCGGCGGCGGCTCGCTCGAGGTCGCGCAGGGCATCGACGAGATCCCGGATGTCGCGCGCTCACTCCCCCTCGGTGCCGGACGCTCGACCATCGCGTTCCTGCCCGACGACCCGCCCTCGACCGAACAGGTCGCCGCGTTGCGGGCCCACGCCCGAGCGGTGCTCGCCGAGGCCGTGGGGTCCTTCCGGGAGCTCCCCGCGCCCGATCACGTCGTCGGCTCGTCGAAGACCATCCGCTCGCTCGCGCGGCTGGCCGGCAGCGTCGAGGACGGCGTCGGCTCCACCGAGCGCTCCGTGCTCACCCGTGAGGGCCTCGACGACTGGACCCCCAGGCTCGCGAAGATCCCCGCCGACGCACGTCCCGCGCTGCCCGGCATCACCGCCGACCGCACCTTCCAGATCGTCGCGGGCGCCGTCGTGCTCTCCGAGGCCATGCGCGCGTTCAAGGTGGACGAGCTCGAGGTGTCGCCCTGGGCGCTCCGCGAGGGCCTGATCCTGCGGCGCCTCGACCGCCTGGGCTGAGGCGGGCGTCAGGCGGCGGGGGCCGGTTCGATGGCCTCCCGCGCCGTCTTCGCCCATCCGGTGCGACCCGACCAGTGCCGCGCGAGCGACACGAAGTAGACCGGGAAGATGATCCACGTATACGCCGTGTACGGCAGGGCGATGACCAGCGAGCTGAGGAAGCCCCAGACCCCGCGGCGCCGGAAGTACAGCGCGAGGAATCCGGGGCCGAACCCGAAGGCGATGAACAGCAGGGCGAACCCGATCGTGGCGGGGATGACCGGCACCTGGTAGGCGATCGCGAGCACGATCGTGGCGAAGAAGTCCACGCCGGCGATCGTGAGGAGCAGCGGTGTGAGGAGGTAGTAGACCGCGTCGGTCCGGGCGACGAAGCCGCGGTGCATCCGGCCGACGCCTCCGACCATGCCGAGCGCCTGCCACGCGCCCTGCGCCCAGCGCACCCGCTGTCGGAACAGGCGGCGCAGCTGCGGCACCCCCTGCTGGTCGATGGCGGCGCCGTTCTCCTGGGCGCCGGTCCACTCCGACTGGACGAGCCGCACGCCCAGGTCCTGGTCCTCGGTGAGGCGGTGTCGCCACGGTCCCTCGTCGTCGGCGATGGACTCGAGCGCCGAGAGGCGGTTGAACTGGCCGTTGCCGCCCATGTTCGCCGTGCCCCACGCCGACCTTCCCGCCTGGTAGACGAGCCCGAACGAGGAGAACTCCACGTTCTGCGCCCACGTCAGGAAGTGGTTCGCGTTGTAGATGCGCACGAGCACCTGCACGCCCGCCACCTTCGGGTCGGCGAAGTGCCACGCGACACGGTCGGGCGCGTGCGGCTCGAGGCGGCCGTCGGCGTCGACGATGCCCAGGATGACGCGATCGTGCCCCATCCCGGCGAACTCGGGTTCCGCCAGCACGTCCTCGAGCACGTAGCGGTACGCCTCGTTCAGCGCGGCCGCCTTCCCGAGTCGCGCTTCGGGCGGAATCCGGGTCAGCACCCGCAGGTTCGGCGCGTCCAGGCCCGACAGGATCGGGCCTGTGCCGTCGGTCGACCCGTCGTTGACCACCAGGACGATGCTGCGTGCCGCCCGCGCGGCCGTGAGCCGCGCCACGCTGTCGGAGATGGTCACCTCCTCGTCGAGCGCCGGCACGACGAAGACCCAGAGGAAGTCGTCGGCGCCGGGTCGGTCGGGCGAGCGCTCCCCCTCACGCAGCCGCCGGGTCCTCCGGCCGGCCCACGCGAGCGCGAAGATCGACCAGAAGGAGGTCAGCGTCACCGCGAGCGCGATCCACAGCACCACCTGCACGGCCGGCGGGAGCCCGGCGAAGAGGTTCCACCAGCGCGCATCCTCAGTCATCGACCACGCCGCCCAGTCCTTCGGCGAGCCCGTCGCGACCCGATGGCCACTCGAACGACCCGGCCGTGTCCTCCAGGTAGCCGGCGCCGCGCAGCACCTCGATGCGGTCGACGCCCGGCCCGAACTGCTGCGGCGGGGCGCTGCCGAACACGATGTGCTCGCAGACGCGGAGGATGCGCTCCGAGGCGTGTCCGTCGCCGTACGGGTTCGACGTCGAGGACCGCCGGGCGTACTCGAACGGGTCGTCGAGCAGCAGGGCCGCGGATGCCACGATGCGGTCGACGTCCGATCCGACGAGCTCGACCGTGCCGGCCTCCACGCCCTCCTGGCGCTCCGTGCTCTCGCGCAGCACGAGCACGGGCTTGCCGAGCGCCGGCGCCTCCTCCTGGATCCCGCCGGAGTCGCTGATCACGAACGTCGACCGGCCGAGGAGCCGCGCGAAGCGCACGTAGTCCATCGCCGGCACGAGCGACACGTTCGGCCGTCCCTCGAGGTGGCGGCGCATGACCTCCTGCACCGCCGGATTCGGATGCAGCGGCGCGACGTAGCGCACGTCGGGGTACTGCGCGGCGAGGTCGCCGACGGCGGTGGCGATGCGTTCGAGCGGCTCGCCCCAGTTCTCCCTGCGGTGCGCGGTGACCACCACGAGCCGGGGTCCGTCGTCGTCCTCGAGATCGTCGAGCGCGGGCACGCCGTAGGGCACCGGCAGCTCGGCGGCGAACAGCAGCGCGTCGATGGCGGTGTTGCCGCTGACGAACACCTTCCCTTCGGGGATCCCCTCGCGCACGAGGTTCTCCTCGTTCCGGAACGTGGGCGCGAGGTGGAGGGCGGCGATGCGCGAGATGAGCTGGCGGTTCAGCTCCTCGGGAAACGGCGACAGGGTGTCATCCGTTCGCAGACCCGCCTCGATGTGGATGACGGGCACGCGCGAGTGGAACGCGGCGAGCGCGGCCGCGGCGGCGCTCGACGTGTCGCCGTGCACGAAGCAGGCGACCGGATAGCCGTCGGGCGGTGCCCCGTAGTTCGACGGGCGCCCGGGACCCAGCGACTCGAACATCGCCGACATGCCCTCGAGCACGTCGGCGAACAGCCGGTTCAGCGTCCGGCCGGGCGCACCGGGCGGGAACGTGACGTCGGGGCGGATGCCGCCGAGCGCGAGCACGTCGGCCACGAGCTCGGTGTGCTGGCCCGTGGACACCACGATGGCGCGGAAATGCGCGCTGTCGCTGAACGCCCGGATGACCGGCAGCATCTTGATGGCCTCGGGCCGCGTCCCCACCACGAACACGGCCGAGAGCGCGGGCGCACCGACCTGACCCCCCAGATCCCCCATGGGCTCACGCTAGGCCCTTCGCGCGACGGCGCGCGACCCCTCGTCGGCGGGGCACGCAACCGCCTCCTCAGCGGCTGCCCCCGGGCGGACTCACAGCCCGACCATCGACATGCCCGAGTCGTCGTAGCGGTTGCCGGCGACGCCGAGCTGCTGCACGAGCGCGTCGAGTTCGGCGACATCGTCGGCGGACAGTGCGATCGCCGTCGAGCCGGCGTTCTCGTCGACCCGCTCGCGACGACGGGTTCCGGGGATCGGGACGATGAACGGGTGCTGCGCGAGCAGCCAGGCGAGCGCCACCTGGCCCGGCGTCGCGCCGCGCGCCTCGGCGAGCTGCCGCACGTGGTCGACGAGGGCCTGGTTGGCCGAGAGGTTCTCGGGCGCGAAGCGGGGAACGCGCGCGCGGATCTCGTCGGGCGCGAAGGTCGCGTCAGGGGCGACCGTGCCCGTGAGGAACCCCTTGCCCAGCGGACTGAACGGCACGAAGCCGATGCCGAGCTCGGCGCACGCCGGCAGCACCTCCGCCTCAGGGTCGCGCGTCCACAGCGAGTACTCGCTCTGCACCGCCGTGACGGGGAAGGCGGCGTGGGCACGCCGGATGGTGCCCGCGCCCGCCTCGGACAACCCGAAGTGACGCACCTTGCCCTCGGCGACGAGCTCGCCCACCGTGCCGGCGACGTCCTCGATGGGCACGTCGGGGTCCACCCGGTGCTGGTAGAACAGGTCGATCGCATCCACCTTCAGGCGCTGCAGCGACCCCTCGGCGACACGGCGGATCTGCTCGGGACGGGAGTCGACGCCCTGCATCCGGCCATCGACGATGTTCCAGCCGAACTTCGTCGCGACCACCACCTGGTCGCGGATCGGGGCGACCGCCTCGCCGACGAGTTCCTCGTTCTCGTAGGGCCCGTAGACCTCCGCCGTGTCGATGAAGGTGACCCCGTGCTCGACGGCGTAGCGGAGCACCCCGATCATGTCGTCCCGGTCGCCCGGATTGGGTCCGTAGCTCATCGACATGCCCATGGCGCCCAGCCCGACGGCCGACACCTCCAAGCCCTGGCCCAGCTTCCTCGTGTGCATCAGGTGCTCCTCACCATGTGTCATCCGCCACCATGCATTATCCGACCGAGAGATTCGGCAACGCGCGCACGCCGAACTCGTGCCGCAGCGCGCTCAGCGCGGCGTACCACCCGTTCAGGCCGGTCACGCCCGGCCCTGGCGGCGTCGAGGCCGACGCCAGGTACACGCCGGGGACGGCGGTGCGCCAGGGGTCGGGCGAGCACACCGGTCGGCGAACCAGCTGTCCGATCGACGGCGTGCCCGAGGCGATGTCGCCGCGGACGTAGTTCGGGTCGTACCGCTCGACGTCCTTCGCGGTGCGGCTGGATGCCGCGAGCACGAGGTCGCGGAAGCCGGGGGCGAACCGCTCGATCTGCCGCGTGATCGCCTCCTGCTGGTCGGCCGTCGAGCCGCGCGGAACGTGGGTGTACGTCCACAGCACGTGCCGCCCCGCCGGCGCACGCGAGTCGTCGACGATGGAGGGTTGCGAGGCGAGCACGTACGGCGATCGACTGTGCCGTCCGAGCGCCACGTCGCGTTCGGCGCGTGCGATCTCCGCCCGGGTGCCGCCGACGTGCACGGTCCCCGCTCCGGCGAGGCCGGGCGCGGTCCACGGGACGGGGCCCGCGAGGGCGAAGTCCACCTTCGCGACCCCGTTGCCGTAGCGGAAGCGGCGCAGCGACCGCGCGTAGGCGTCGGGCACGCTGCGCCCGGCGAGTCGGAGGAGTGCCCGCGGGGTCACGTCCATGAGGATGGCGCGGGCGGATGGCAGTTCGCTGAGCGCCGTCACCTCGGCGTCCGTGGTGATCCGGCCCCCGTGCGCCAGCAGGTCGGCGGCGAGCGCGTCCACGATGGCCTGGCTCCCGCCGACCGGGATCGGCCAGCCTCGGGCGTGCGCGGAGGTGCCGAGCGCGAGTCCGGCCCCGGCCGGCGCGACCCCCGGCATCGGCAGGATGGTGTGGGCCGCGACCCCGGTGAGCATCGCCGGTGCGACGTCCTCCGCGAAGCGGGCGTTCCAGAGGGGCGAGCCCTGCTCCAGTGCCCGAAGGCCGAACCGCACCGCGGTCACCGGATGCGCGGGCACCCCGAGCAGGTTGCTGCCCGTGAAGCCGGCGACGTCGTCGGCGCGTGCCACGAGCGGCGCCATCAGGCGGCGGTACGCGGCGCCGTCCCGGCCGAGGGCCTCCGCGGTCCGGTCCAGGTCGAGGTACGCGAGCCCGGCCCGGCCGCCGTCGAGCGGATGCCCGTACGAGACCGGCGGCAACCGCAGCTCGATGCGCCGCGCGAGCTGGAACTCGCGGAAGAATCGCGACGCGAGGGCCATCGGATGCACCGCCGAGCAGATGTCGTGCCGGAATCCGGGCAGCGTGACCTCGGAGGTGCGCGCGCCACCGCCGATCGTCGCGTTGCGTTCGAAGACCTGCACCGAGAGTCCCGACCTGGCGAGCGTGACCGCCGCGGCGAGTCCGTTCGGCCCGGCTCCGACGACGACCGCGTCCACGTCGGTCACCCGCTGCGCCTCCGGGAGGCGCCCTCGCGCCCCTCGGCGAGGAACGCCAGCCGCTGCAGGGTCTCCCGGTTGCGGAGGTAGAGCATCGGGTCCGTGAGGAATCGCGGGATCCAGCTGCCCGGACCCTCGACCGGCTCCTCCTGGATCCGGACGATGCATCCGCGCGACCCCTCGCGCACGTCGATCGTCACGCGAGCCTCCCCGATGGGCCACCCCTTGGCGCGCACGACGGCGCGGCGTGGCGGATCCCACTCCAGGCTCACGGTGTCGTCGTCGATGAGCAGCGGCCACACGCCGACCGAGTGGTGGAGCTCGCTGCGCTCGGCCGGCCAGTCCCGGTCCACCGCCCGCATCCGCGACGCGCCCACGACCCAGCCCGGGTAGAGCCATCCGTCGGCGAGGACCTCGAACACCGCCTCGGGCGAGCACCGCATGGCGCGAACGTTGCGAGACACTGGGTYCCCCTCCGGGCCGTCCGGGCGCACGACCCACCCCGACGCTAACCGCGCGCCGCGGCCGTGTCGCGGGATTGACACCCGGCTGTCAACCCGGTTGTCGGCGAAGTGGGGCGCTTGTGGGATGAACAAGACGACCCACGACGAACCGAGAAGGGCGCACCGACATGAACCAGCCGGCACAGCAGCAGGAGCCTCCAGGCTCCGAGCAGGAGATGACCCCGAAGCCCGACCACGGCGAGGAGAGCTACCGGGGATCCGGGCGGCTCCAGGGGAAGGTGGCGGTCATCACCGGCGCCGACAGCGGCATCGGCAAGGCCGTGGCGATCGCCTATGCGCGCGAGGGAGCCGACGTGCTCGTGAGCTACCTCGACGAGCACGAGGATGCCGCCGAGACCTGCCGCCACGTCGAGGAGGCGGGGCGCCGCGCCGTGTCGATCTCGGGCGACCTCGCCGACCCCGCCCACTGCCGGGAGGTCATCGCCAAGGCGGTCTCGGAGTTCGGCCGCATCGACGTGCTCGTCAGCAACGCCGCGTTCCAGATGGATCACCCCACGCTCGAGGAGATCCCCGACGAGGAATGGGATCGCACCATCGCGGTCAACCTGAGCGCGTTCTTCCACCTCGTGAAGGCGGCGCTGCCGCACCTGGGCGAGGGCGCCTCGATCATCGGCTCGTCTTCGGTGAACTCCGACATGCCGTCGCCGTCGCTGATCCCCTACGCCGCGACGAAGGCCGGCATCGCGAACATGACCGCGTCCCTGGCCCAGTTGCTCGCCGAGCGCGGCATCCGGGCCAACAGCGTCGCACCTGGACCGGTGTGGACCCCCCTCATCCCGTCGACGATGCCGCCCGAGAAGGTGGAGAGCTTCGGACAGCAGGTCCCGATGAAGCGCCCGGCGCAGCCCGCCGAGCTCGCGCCGGTCTACGTGCTGCTCGCCTCCGATGAGGCCAGCTACGTGTCGGGCGCCCGCATCGCCGTCACCGGAGGGAAGCCGATCCTCTGAGGACCCCGAATCGCGACGAGCGGATGCCGCGGCCGGCCGGGCTGCGGCATCCGTCATCGTGTGACCGGCTCGCCTCAGAGGTCTTCGACCCAATCGGGGAGGTCGTCGGCCGCCGATGCCGCGGACGGGACGTTTCGCATGGGCTGCAGGCGTGCCGTCATCGCCTCCAGATGCGCCAGCACGTCGGGGTCGCGCAACTCGCCGAACGGTGAGTCGGCTGGCTTCGCCATGATCTGGCTGGCCGGCCCGACGAGCACCTTGACCATCTGGCGCTCCCCGTCGTCGTCGAGCGTGGGGATCTCCACCGTCGACGCCGTCTCGCTCTGTGCAAGTGCCTGGCTGTAGGTGAGCAACGCCTCGGCAATCTCATCGCCGGTCAGCAGCTCGCCCCCGGCGTACACGATCGTCATCACGACATACAGGATGCCGCCGCGCGGGAGGGTTCGGGACCGGCTTGACGCCCGCGGCACAGGGCGTTATGCGGTCCCGACCAGCGTCGGCAACTCGCCGGATGCCTCCGGGGGCCGCGCCTATTCGGCGCTCACCGCTCCTTCGTGATGCGGCGTGCCGACCGGCTTCGACTCGGAGCTGCCGCGCTGGCGCAGCACGATCGACAGGGCCACCATGCTGCCCACCGCGAGGAACTCGGACTGCCAGTTCTGCAGCGTGCGGTTCCAGAAGTCCGCCGAGACGACGTACTCGCCGAAGCTGAGGAGGTCCTGCCCGTGCTCGGCCTGCTCCGCATTGAACACCGTCTGCCCGGCGATCGCCTGCGCCAGCCACGACAGCAGGAAGATCGCGCCCATGGTGATGAGGAGCGAGTTGCTGTAGACCGACTGCCGCCAGCCCGTGGCCTTCGCCCACGACGGAGACTCCGGCTCGGCGTACCGGCCCACCTTCTGGTCTTCATCGCTGCCGATGCCCTCGTGCCCGACCTCCTTCGACTCGGGCGACCCGGCCTGCACGAGCCAGATCGTCGCGAAGATGAAGAGGAAGAACTGGAGGTACTCCGACTGCCAGTTCTCGGCCACGTCGACGACGAACTCCGACGACGTCACGAAGTCGAGCCAGGTCACGACTGCGGCGCCGTGCGCGAGCTGGTCCTCGTTGAAGGAGATCAGCCCTGCGATCGACTGGCCGATGAGCGCCAGCACGAAGAGCACGGCGAAGAAGATGCTGAGTGAATGCTGCCGGATGCGCACGCCGATCACCGCCCGGAGAGCCCGATGCCGAGCATGTAGACGAGACCGACGGCGATGCCGACGATCCATGTCGTGGAGAGGACCTTCATGCCGCGAAGATAACGCCGGTTCCGGCCGAACGGCAGCGGGTTGACGGAGCGCGGTCGCGGTGCTCCCGCTGGGATTCGAACCCAGACTCGAGCGAGTTTAAGTCGCCTGCCTCTGCCGATTGGGCTACGGGAGCGCGGCGCCAGAAGGGCCGGCGCCACGCACCCACACTACTTCGCGGTCCACCGCCGATCCGACGGCCGGGCACGGCGAAGGCCGGCGCGATTCGATCGCGCCGGCCTTTTCGCTCATGCGGGCCGCTGGGCGGCTCGCCTACTTCGCGGCGACGGGCTCCTGGTCTGCCGCCTTCGCGTCGGCTGGCTGGGCGTCGGCAGGCTTCGCCTTGGCCTTCACGGCCTTCGGCGCTGCGGCAGTGGATGCCGCGACCGGCGCGGGCGCGGGCGCCGAGGCCGCGGGCTTCGGACGCGCGGCGAACAGCTCGAACTGGGCGCGCGGCTGCTGCAGGGCGGGCAGGCCCACGATGTCGCGGCCGAGCCAGAAGTTGTTCCACCAGCCCCAGAAGACGCGGAACTTGCGCTCCCAGCTCGGCATGGCGAGGCCGTGGTAGCCGCGGTGTGCGAACCACGCGAGCAGGCCCTTGATCGCGAGCTTGCCCGACTGGAACACGCCCTGGCCGACGCCGAGGCCGGCGACGGCACCGAGGTTCTTGTGGAAGTACTCCTTCGGCTCCTCGCCCCGCAGCACCGCCACGATGTTCTTCGCGAGGAGCTTGCCCTGTCGCACCGCGTGCTGCGCGTTGGGCACGCAGTAGCCGCCCACGCCGCCGCCCGAGAGGTCGGGGACCGCGGCGATGTCGCCGGCCGCCCACGCATCGGGCACGAAGTCGTCCTCGTCGCCCACGCGGAGGTCGGCACGGGTCTGCACGCGGCCCCGCTCCTCGACGGGCAGGTCGCTCGAGCGCACGATGGCGGGGTTCGCCATGACGCCGGCCGTCCACACGATCAGGTCGGTCTCGAAGGTCTCACCCGTCGAGAGCTCGATCTTGCCGTCGACCGCGCTCGTGAGCTGCGTGTCGAGGTGGATCTCGGCGCCGCGCTGGGCGAGGTGCTTGATGACCCAGTGGCTCGTCTCGAGCGACACCTCGGGCATGATGCGGCCCATCGCCTCGATGAGGTGGAAGTGCGTCTCGTCGAAGGTGATCTGCGGGTAGTACTCGAGCAGCGAGCTGGCGAACGAGCGCAGCTCGGCGAAGACCTCGATGCCGGCGAATCCGCCGCCGACGACGACGAACGTGAGCAGGCGCTCGCGCTCGGGACCGGGCGGGAGGGTCGACGCCTTGTCGAAGTTGTCGAGCACCCGGTCGCGGATGAACACGGCCTCTTCGATCGACTTCAGGCCGACGGCGTTCTCGGCGATGCCGGGGATCGGGAAGGTGCGCGAGACGGCGCCGCCGGTGACGACGATGACGTCGTACTCGAACTCCCAGGGCTCACCGACCTCGGGCGTGATCGTCGCGGTCTTCGACGCGTGGTCGACGTGGGTGACCTTCGCGGTGACCACGTTGGTCTTCTTGAGGTGGCGGCGCTGCGCGACCACCGCGTGACGGGGCTCGATCGAGCCGGCCGCGACCTCGGGGAGGAACGGCTGGTAGGTCATGTACGGCAGTGGGTCGACGATCGTGACCTCGGCCTCGCCGGGCCGCAGCCACTTCTCGAGCTTCCACGCCGTGTAGAACCCCGCATAACCACCGCCGACGATGAGAATCTTGGGCACGGTGAATGGACTCCTCATATTTCTGGTGCGTGCGGCCTGGTGCGTGCGATCACTGCTCGCGATTGCGGACAGTCCGCCTGGAATGCCGAGTGGCGCCGATGCCCAACAGCGCTGCTAGCGTACCAAACCCCGCGACCAACGAGAGCGGCACCGTGATATAGGCCAGCGTCCACGCCGTGGGCAGGAGGGTCTGCGCGCCGTCGGACCTCGGCGGGGGCGGATCGGCGATCGGCACGATCGCCTGCTCCTCACTGTCGGGCGCGGTGGTCGGGGCATCCGCTCGCCGGTGGATGGTGATCCATTCGGCAAGGCTCCCGAGGGGGCTCGAGTCGACCTCGGGCACGTCGGCGGTGAGCGCCTCGACCGGGTCGATGATGCCCCAACCGTAGAGCGGGCTGGGCACGTTCTCCTGCCCGTGCGGATCGGCCGTGCGAATGAGTCGTTCGATGACGTTGGCCGCGTCGAGGTCGGGGTACTCGCTGCGGATGAGGGCGACCAGGCCCGACACGATCGGCGCCGCGGCGCTCGTGCCGTCCCACTGCACGTAGCTGCCGTCGGGCAGCGCGCCGACGAGGTCCTCGCTCGGGGCCGCCACCGCGATCGTGATGCCCTGCGAGCTGGCATCGAAGCTCGCGTTCTTGTCGCGGTCGACGCCCGCCACGGTGAGCACGCCGGGGATCGTGGCGGGTGCGCCGACCTCGCTCGTGCCGCTCCCCCGGTTGCCGGCCGCCGCGACGACCACGACGTCGTTCTCGAACGCGTACGTGAACGCGTCGTCCCAGCTCTCGGGCCAGTCGCGGGTGTTCCGCGTCAGCGACATGTTGATGACGTCGGCGCCGTTGTCGACCGCCCACCGCACCGCCTCGGCGATCTGGTCGTCGTTCGACTTCACCGCGCCCGTGTCCTGCCCGAACGCGACCGAGGCGGAGAGGAGGTCGGCCTTCGGGGCGACGCCGATGACACCGTTGCCCTCGCCAGTGCCGCGACCCGCGAGGAGGGACGCGACCAGGGTGCCGTGGTCGGGGTCGTCGCCGACGGGCGTCTGTCCGTCGGGGGTGCCGAGGCCCGAGACATCGGTGCCGCCGACGACGGCACCGCGCAACTCGGCGACGTCGCCGCTCACCCCGGTGTCGATGATCGCGACGGTCACGCCCTCGCCCTGCGAGCTGTTCCACGCCGTCGTGAAGCCGTAGTCGGTGAGCCAGTACTCGAGGTCGCGCACGGTGTCGGCGTGGGCCGGCGCCGCGCCCGCGAGCGCGAGGACGGTGGCCGCCACGGCGGCCGCGGCGGCCTTCGCGACGACCGCGAACGGGCGACGAGCC
>NZ_JBFUCL010000082.1:0-12121 GCF_056405255.1 Agromyces sp. P1_H4
GGATCTCCGCTTCGGAGACGGGCAGCGCCACATCGGTGTCGTACGCCTCGACGAGTTCGAGCGGCACCGCCGACGGATGCGCCTCGGGCTCGACCGTCATCGCCCACCAGGCCCGCCACTGCCGCTCGAGCAGGTCGTGCTGGTCGATCTCGAGCCGGTCACCGATGGCGCCGACGTCGCGGAGCCTCGGCAACTCCACCGGCGACGCGATCGCGAGCACTTCGCGCAGGTAGAGGGCGAGGAGGACCGAGCGACTCGCGTTCTCGCGAATCACCCACGACGGAGTTCCGCCCGCGTGCATGCGTCCATTTTAGGGTGCGCTGCCCGCCGCGGCACGGATCGGCGCGCGGGCCGCGGGTACGCTTGACAGGTGACCTCGAACTCGTCCTACGCCGCCGCCGGAGTCGACACCCGGGCGGGCGATCTCGCCGTCGAGCTCATGAAGGAGGCCGTCGCCGCGACGCACGGCTCCAACGTGCTCGGCGGGGTCGGCGGTTTCGCCGGTCTCTTCGACCTCTCGTTCGCGAAGGACTACGCCCGGCCGCTGCTCGCGACCTCGACCGACGGCGTCGGCACGAAGATCGCGATCGCCCAGGCGCTCGACCGTCACGACACCATCGGGCAGGACCTCGTGGGCATGGTCGTCGACGACATCGTCGTGGTGGGCGCGAAGCCGCTGTTCATGACCGACTACATCGCCTGCGGCAAGGTGGTGCCCGAGCGCATCGCCGCGATCGTCACGGGCATCGCGAAGGCCTGCGCCGAGACGGGCACCGCGCTCGTCGGCGGCGAGACCGCCGAGCACCCCGGGCTCATGGGCGCCGACGACTACGACGTGGCCGGCGCCGCGGTCGGCGTGGTCGAGGYCGACCGGCTGCTCGGCGCCGAGCGGGTGCGCGATGGCGACGCGGTCATCGCCATCGCCTCGAGCGGCCTGCACTCCAACGGCTTCTCCCTCGTCCGGCACATCCTCGCGAACGCGGGGCTGTCGTACACGGATGCCGCCGCAGAGCTCGGCACCACGTGGGGCGAGGCGCTCCTCGAGCCGACGCGGCTCTACGCCGGGCCGCTCGTGCGCCTCCTCGAGCACGACCGGCTCGCGGCATCCGTGCACTCGCTGTCGCACGTGACGGGCGGCGGCATCGCGGCGAACCTCGCCCGCGTGCTGCCCCGCGGCTCGTGGGTGGAGCTCGACCGGTCGACCTGGTCGCCCGCCCCCGTCTTCCGGGTGCTCAACGACCTCGCGGGCACGACGCTCGAGTCCACCGAGGGCACCTGGAACCTCGGCATCGGCTTCTTCGCCGTGGTCGCCGCGGAGGACGCGGCCGCCGTGATCGACGAGCTCGACGCGCTCGGCCTGCCCTCGTGGCAGGCGGGCACCGTGGCCATCGGCGATCGCGACCTCGACGGATTCGAGCAGGGCGCGAAGGGCGTCGACGGCGGCGCCGTTCGCCTCGTGGGCGGCTACCGGGACTGAGCCGATGCACGCGGGCGTCTCGATCGGGATCATCGGCACGACGAGTGCCGAGGTGGTCCGCGAGCTGGCCCCGCGCGTCGAGCGCCTCGGCTTCTCGGCGCTCTGGATCAACGACGTGCCCGGCGGCGACTCCCTCGACGGGCTCCGCGCTGCTGCATCCATGACCGACACGCTCCGCCTCGCGACCGGTGTCATCCCCCTCGACCGTCGGCCCGCCGACACGCTCGACCTGCGTGAACTGCCCGCGGCGCGCACGACCCTGGGGATCGGCTCGGGTCGGGCCGAGCATCCGGTTCGCCTGGTCAGCGAGGGCGTCCAGACGTTGCGTGCGTCGACGACCGCGTCGATCGTCGTGGGTGCGCTCGGCCCGCGGATGCGCCGGCTGGCCGCCGAACAGGCCGACGGCGTGCTGCTCAACTGGCTCACGCCGGACGCGGCGCGGGCGGCGGCCGAGGAAGCCCGCGCTACGGCGAGCGCCGCCGATGCGCTCCGCCCGCGGGTCGTGCTCTACGTGCGCACGATCGCCGAGCAGCAGGCGCGGCCCGCGCTCGAGCAGGAGATCACCCGCTACGAGTCGGTGCCGTCGTACGCCGCGAACTTCGAACGCCTCGGCATCACCGCGGCCGACGCGACGGTGACGGATGCCGCGGGGCTCGCCGCGTTCGACGTCGTCGACGAGCTCGTGCTGCGGGCGATCACGCCGACCAACTCGCTCGCCGAGCTCGAACGGTTCGTCGAGGAGACCGCGCGCTGGCGCACGCTCGCTTAGGCGGTCTCGGACCCGTCGTCAGCGCCGAGCGTTGAACGTCAGTCGCGACTAAGCGCGCTGTTGCTCGTCTCCAGTGACGTAGGTGTCGTCGTCGTCGGCAGCGTACTCTGACCACTTCGACGCCTCTTCGTTGTATTCGTCATGCTGCGAACCCGTGAGTTCGCGCTCAAGCGCCGTGTAGTCGGTGTTCGGACTGAAGTACTTCAGCTCCCGAGCGACCTTGGTGTGCTTGGCTTTCTGACGGCCGCGCCCCATGCGTGACCCCCTTACGACATCTGGCCGGGTGGGATGGTCTTCACCCGGCGCGCTCTGATAGAAGAAATTCGTCCGGCTGCCAGTTTAGCACCGCGAATCGGGGCCGGTCGGAGCCTTCCACAGCGAGTATGCGACCGCCCTGCCCGCCGCACCGTCGTTGTGCGCGAGCCCAGCAAGTCGTGCTGAGATTGTCGGGTGATGACGAGCCCTGAACGCGTGAAGGTCGTGGTGATCGGAGCCGGTCAGGCCGGGCTCTCCGTCGCCTACTACCTGCGCCGATTCGAGCTCGTCGCCGACGAGGATTTCGTCATGCTCGACCGCGCCCCCGGACCGGGCGGCGCGTGGCAGCACCGCTGGTCGTCGCTCCGCCTCGGCACCGCGCACCGCGTCAACGACCTGCCCGGAATGGCCGAGCTCGGCGTCAGCTTCGACACCGCCGACCGCACGCTTCCGGCGAAAGAGGTCGTCGCCGACTACTACGGGCGGTTCGAGCAGCACTTCGACCTGCGGGTGCGTCGCCCCATGAACGTGCGCACCGTCGCGAACGAGGGCGTCGACCTGCTCGTGCAGTACGAGGACCTCACCCCGCAGCCCGTCGAGGAGGCCAAGGCCAAGGGCCTCTTCGGCCGCCGGCGCAAGACGTTCGAGGAGCCTCCTGCCCCGTCGGCTCCGCAGCACCAGCTCGCGACGCAGTTCCTCGTGAACGCCACGGGCACCTGGGGCTCTCCGTTCGTGCCCTACTACCCCGGCATGGCCGACTTCGCKGGCCGGCACCTGCACACCTCCGACTACGTCGACGCGGCGGACTTCCGCGACCAGCACGTCGTGGTCGTCGGCGGCGGCACGTCGGCGATCGGCTTCATGCTCGAGCTCGAGGAGGTCGCCGCCGGGCTCACCTGGGTCTCCCGACGCCCGATCGACTGGCTCGATCGCCAGGAACTCGACCTCGAGGGCGCCTCGGCCGCGGTCGCCCTGCAGGACGAGGCCGCCAGGTCGGGCCGTGCCCTGCCCTCGGTCGTCAGCGGCACCGGGGTGCCGAAGAGCCGCAGGATCGCTGCGGGGATCGAGCGGGGCCTGCTCGTCGCGCGGCCCATGTTCGATCGGATCGAACCCGACCGCGTGGTCTGGGACGGCGACGGCGGCGGCATGGCGCGCGCCGACGCGATCATCTGGGCCACGGGCTTCCGGCCCGACCTGCGGCACCTGTCGCCGCTCAAGCTGCGCGAGAAGGCCGGCGGCATCACGGTGGGCCAGGGCGCCTCGTGGAACGACCCGCGCATCTTCCTCGCCGGGTACGGCCCGCAGGCCTCCACCATCGGCGCCAACCGGGCGGGCCGCATGATCGCACGCCAGATCATGGCGATGCTCTAGCGAGCGGATGCCGCGGCGCTCAGTCCGACGAGCTCCCGCCGTCGCGCGCCCGCTGTCCGAACGTCCCGGCGGTGACCGTCGCGTACGACGCCGCGACGACCCGCTCCAGCACGTCGAGGTCGATCTTCGCGAGGTCCTTCACGTAGAGGCATCCGACGCCCGTGGTGTGCGGGCCGAGGCGCTCGAGCGCGTCGGAGTGGGCCGCGACKCCGTCGGGCAGGTAGATCGTCGTCGACGGCYTGCGCGGGGCGAAGGCCGCGGCGGCCGCATCGCCCTGCCGCCCGCTCTCGTAGTGGTAGTGGTACGTGCCGAAGCCGATGATGCCCCGATACGCGATGCGGGGCGGCTCGCCGGTGACGCGTGACATGAGCTCGACGAGCGTCTCGGCGTCCCGCCGGCGCACCGCCGGCTCGATCGACTCGATCAACCCCCGCACGTCGTCGTCGAGCACCATGGGCGGCAGCCTAGCGACCGCGCTTGGATCCCGTCGTGGTCGGATGCGGCGCTTCGGCGATCGGCCGGCGCGGCAGCGGGCGCACCGGCTCGCCGCGGCGATCCTGACCGGGCAGCGGGCGTGAACGGCGGCCGTAGATGAGGTCGGAGGAGTCGAGCAGCCACGGCACGAGCGCCACGGTGACGCCGTGCACGAGCAGCAGCTTCTGCCGGATGCGCCGGGCCTTGTGGTTGTGCAGGATGTTCTCCCACCAGTGGCCCACGATGAACTGCGGCATGTACACGGTCACGACCTCGGAGCCGTGCTCGGCCCTCCGGTTCTTGATGTACTGGATCAGCGGATGGCTGAGGTCGCGGTACGGCGACGACAGGATGCGCAGCTTCACGTGGATGTTCTGCTTCACCCAGTCCTTCTTCAGGCGCTTCGTCGACTCGTCGTCGATCGACACGTGCACGGCCTCGAGGGAGTCATGGCGCGCCGCGATCGCGTAGTCGAGCGCCTTCAGGGTGGGCTTCTGCATGCGGCCGACGAGCACGATCGCGTGGTCGCCCGTCGCGCCGAACGTCGTGGTCGGGTCGACCTCGATCTCCTTCTCGACGTCGCGGTAGTACCGGTTCACGCCCATCATCAGGAAGAAGAGGATGGGCATCATCACGAACACGATCCACGCGCCGTGGGTGAACTTCGTGATGGTCACGACGATGAGCACGACCGCGGTCATGCCCGCGCCGATGGCGTTGATCACGAGGGCGCGCATCACGGCGCCCTGGGAGAGCGGCTTCGCATCGGCATCCGCCGACGCCGCCGTTCGCTGCTGCTTCGCCTTCGACGACGGGTGCCGCCGCAGCGAGAGCTCGCGGAGCCAGTGCCGCACCATGCCGGTCTGCCCGAGCGTGAACGACACGAACACGCCGATGATGTAGAGCTGGATCAGCACCGTCAGGTTCGCCTGGAACACCACGAGGATGAACGAGGCCGCGAGCGCGAGGATCACGACGCCGTTCGAGTAGATGAGACGGTCGCCGCGGGTGGAGAGCGACTTGGGCGCGTAGCCGTCCTGCGCGAGCACCGAGCCGAGCAGCGGGAACCCGTTGAACGCCGTGTTGGCCGCGAGGAGCAGCACGAGCGCGGTCGTCGCCTGGATCAGGTAGAAGAAGACGGAGTTGTCGCCGAAGGTGGCGCCCGCGACCTGCGCGATGAGGCTCTTCTGCGGCTCGGTGGCGCACTCCGTCCAGCCGATCAGGTTGCACGGATTCTCGGCGTAGTGCACGTTCGAGATGAGCGCGAGCGCCGTGAGCCCGGCGAAGAGCACGATCGCGATGCCGCCCATGAGCACGAGGGTGCGCTGCGCGTTGCGGACCTTGGGGCGGCGGAACGCGGGCACGCCGTTCGAGATGGCCTCCACGCCCGTCAGGGCGGAGCATCCGCTCGCGAAGGAGCGCAGCAGCAGGAGGATGATGCCCGCCTGCGTCAGCGACTCGGGGTGGACGCCGTAGATCGACGACTCGGCCACGGGCGGATCGCCGAGCAGCGTGCGGGTGAGGCCGACCACGACCATGACGAACACGCTGCCGATGAAGAGGTAGGTCGGCACGGCGAACGCCTTCGACGACTCGCTGACGCCGCGGAGGTTCACGGCGGCGAGCAGGATGACGAAGAGCACGGCCAGCTCGACCCGGAACCCGTTGAGCTCGGGGATCGCGGAGATGATGTTGTCGACGCCCGACGCGACGGACACGACGACGGTCATCACGTAGTCGACGAGCAGGGCGGATGCCACGACCAGGCCGGCCTTCTCGCCGAGGTTGCGGTGCGCCACCTCGTAGTCGCCGCCGCCCGAGGGGTATGCCCGGATGAGCTGCCGGTACGACGCCACGACCGTGATGAGGAGCACCACCACCGCGACGGCCACCCACGGCGCGAAACTCAGGAAGGCGAGGCCGCCCACCATGAGGATCATGAGCAGCTCCTGCGGGGCGTACGCCACGGAGGACAGCGGGTCGCTCGCGAAGATCGGGAGCGCCAGGTGCTTCGGGAGCAGCTGCCCCTCGAGTTTCTCGGTCGGGAGGGGGTCGCCGATGATCCAGTTCTTCGGCGACTTCAGTTCTGCCGGCGGCTCGCCGACTTCATTCGTCACGGCGGACGACACTACACCCGACCGGTCGAGAGTCAAGTCAGCCGGCTCGAGAGTCAGGTCAGGACGAGGACGTACATGCCCGCCGCTGCGGCGAGCCCGAGCGCGAGGGTGACCACGACGTTGAGGATGGCGGCCCGCCAGCGACCGCCGTCGATGAGCTCGACCGTCTCGACCGTCCACGTGCTGAACGTCGTGAGCCCGCCGCAGAACCCCGTGACCAGCACGAGGCGCAGGTCGCCGTCGAGGGCCGCGCGCTCCGCGAGTCCGATCAGCGCACCGGCGACGCCCGAGCCGACCACGTTCACGATGAGGATGCCGCCGGGCAGGTGTCCGGGCCGCACCGGCAGCGCCCGCGACAGCGCGTAGCGCAGCACGGCGCCCACGGCGCCCGCCACGAGCACGGAGACCACGACGAGCGGCGCGAGCGCAGCGGTCACAGGGTCTCCCCGGCATCGGTGATCTCGGTCGGCATGGGGCGGTGGGCGATGAGCGAGCCGATGCGGAGGCCGGCCGCGGCGAGCCCGAGCCCGCCGATCACCGAGGCCAGCAGGTAGGCGACCGCGACCCCGGCGTCGCCGCCGGCGGTGAGCAGGAGGAGCGAGGCCATCACCGCCGACAGCGTGGTGAACGACCCGAGCACGCCCGATCCCAGGCCAGCCTTGAGCCAGAACGGCGTGGTCGGTCGGGTCCACACCCCGCCGACCAGCCAGCCGAGCGCGAACGCTCCGACGAGGTTGACGACGAGGGTCTCGATGGGGAACTCGCCGTCGGCGTGCGGGAACGCGAGGTCGCAGGCGAGGCGCAGGCCCGTGCCGACGAGGCCGCCGAGGGCGACGGCGAGGTAGGCGAGCACCCCTCGAGGCTACGCCGTGGCGGGGGCCGGCTCGAAGACCCAGTCGTTCGTGTGCAGCACGCGGCCCGGCGTGACCTCGAAGTCCTTCTCACCGAGCAGCGTGAAGCCCGCCTTGCGGCACACCGCGTTGGAGGCGGGATTGTCGACGCGCGGAAAGGCGTGCACCGGCAGCGTGTCGCCATGGGCGCGCGCGACCTCGAGCATGGCGATCACCGCCGCGGGGGCGATGCCCTGCCCGCGGTACTCGGCCTCGACCGACCAGCCGGCCTCGAGCACCGGCTCGCCGTCTTCGTCGCGATGCCAGTAGCCCACGATGCCGACGCCCTCGGGGTGGCCGGGGATCATGATGCGGAACTGGAAGCCAGCGCCCTCGCGCCACAGCCGCAGGTAGCGCTCGTGGCGGGCGATGACCTGCTCGTCGGTCTCGACGCCGCCCATCTGGTCCATGAGCTCGGGGGTGTTCGCCCGGCGCAGCAGGTCGAGGTCGTCGTCGGACCAGGGCTGCAGTGCGACATCCGTCATGCCCCCAGACAACCACCGACCCCCGACACCCGCCGGATGACGGGTGCCGGGGGTCTCAGGCGGGGGTCAGTGGTCGGTGAGGGTCGCCAGCACGTCGGCGCGCACCTCGGCGAGGCGGGCGCGCAGGAGCGTCACGGCCTCGGACGACACGCGGCCGCCGTGCGCCCGGGTGCGCAGGTCGGTGCGCAGCTGCTGGCGGAACTCGTTGAGCACCAGGTCGGCCTCGTGCACGGCGCGGTTCGAGTCGGCGTGCGGGGCCGACGAGCCCGTGCCACCCGTGCCGCCGGTCGCACCGCCCGCTCCCGTGCCGCTGCCGGCCGGCGCGCTCGACGCGGCACGCTTCGCCTCACGGGCGGCGCTGGCCAGCTCGGCCCGCAGCGTGCGCATCGCGTCGTTCACCTCGGCGCGCACGCCGTCGGCGAGACGGCGCACCGAGTCGGTGAGGTCGTCCTCGATGGCGTCGAGGTCGTGGCGGCGTGCCTCGAGCTCGGCTCGACCGGCATCCGTGATCTCGTAGACGGTCTTGCGGCCGTCCGTCGACTTCGTGACGAGGCCCTCCTCCTCGAGCTTGGAGAGGCGGGGATAGATGGTGCCGGCGCTCGGGCTGTAGGTGCCGCCGAAGCGATCCGACAGTGCCTGGATCAGCTCGTAGCCGTGCCGGGGCCGCTCGTCGAGCAGGGCGAGCAGGTAGAGGCGCAGGTTGCCGTGGGCGAAGACGGGGGGAGTCATGCCGAGGCCCCGGCGTCGCCCGCGCCGGTGCCGGCTGCGGCATCCGCCGTGCCCGCCTTCGCCGACGCCTCGCGGCGCATGATCGAGATGTTGCCCGACACGCTGTTCGCGCCGAGCTCGAGCCAGCGGCCGGCGAGCTCGCCGACGGTGCGCTCGAAGCCCTTGCCGAGCATCCCCTTGATGGTGGAGTCGTCGAGCAGCACCGTGCCGCCGACCGTGTTGACGCGGTAGCGAGCGCCGGTGCCGGGCTCGAAGCGCACGGTGAGGTCGCCCGAGACCGTGTTGGTGTCGATGCGGTGCGGCGTGCCCTCGGCGTCGACGATCATGTTGCCCGACACGGTGTCGGCGTTGAACGACACGATGTCGCCCGTCGCGACGATGTCGCCCGAGACCGAGTGCGCCGTGATGCGGCCCGTGTGGTTGCCGGCCGAGACCTCGCCCGAGACGCTCGACAGCTCGACGTCGCCCTCGTGGTTGTCGATCACCAGGTCGCCCGACACGGTGTTGAACCGCGCGTCGGTCGCGAAGCCCGAGATCAGCGCGTCACCCGACACGACGCCGAGCTTGATGGCGACGTGGCGCGGGGCGAGGATCGACACCTCCGCCTTGGCGCTGCCGACGAAACCCTTGAAGGCGTCGATGAAGTTGTCCCAGCGCAGCTGCGGGTGGTCGATCTCGAGCGAGTCGCCGTCGATCTGCACGAGCAGGTCCTTGCCGGTGACGCTCGAGATCTCGATGCGTGCGCCGGGCTCGTCGTGCGCGATGATGTCGACCTTGCCGCCGATGAGGCTCACCTTGAGCTTGCGCACGAGTTCCAGGTCGATGACCCGGGAGTCTCCGGGGGCGATGACCCACTTCTCGATGGCCATGGTGCTTCTCCCTCTGCGCCGAATCGGGATGCCGCGGCATCCGTCTCGTGCGCGTTCTCTATCGCGATATATCGCGTCTTGTCCTGCAACACGATATATCGCGTTTCCGCCGACTGCAAGTGCGGCGGATGCCGCGTGCTTGACCTTGACGCTGCGTCAACCTCTAGCGTGGAATCCATCGGCAGAAGACGAGAAGGAGGGGAGGATCGCGATGGACTGGTCCATCCAGGAGATCGCGAAGCTGGCCGGCACCACGAGCCGCACGCTTCGCCACTACGACGACATCGGGCTGCTGCCGCCGAGCCGCATCGGCGGCAACGGCTACCGCTACTACGACGACGGGGCGCTCGTGCGACTGCAGCGCATCATGCTGCTGCGCGAGCTCGGCCTCGGCCTCCCCGCCATCGGCGAGGTGCTCGACCGAGAGGAGAGCGCCCCGCACGCCCTGCGCAGCCATCTCGAGTGGCTGCAGCAGGAGCAGGACCGGCTGACGCGGCAGATCGCGTCGGTCGAACGCACCATCGGAGCATTGGAAGGAGGTGAACGACTCATGGCAGAGCAGATGTTCGACGGCTTCGACCACACCCGGTACAAGGAGGAGGTCGAGGAGCGCTGGGGCAAGGACGCGTACGCGAAGAGCGACGCATGGTGGCGCTCGATGAGCGCCGACGAGAAGGCGGCGTGGCAGCAGCGCGTGGCCCAGCTCGCCAGCGATTGGATCTCGGCCCACGAGCGGGGCATCGACCCCGCCGGTGACGAGGCGCAGGCGCTCGCACAGCGCCAGTTCGACTGGCTGCGCGGCATCCCGGGCACGCCCGGCGGCGCAGCCGGACCCACGAAGGAGTACTTCGTCGGGCTCGGCGAGATGTACGTGGCCGACGAGCGCTTCGGCGCGAACTACGGCGGCCAGGCCGGCGCCGAGTTCGTGCGGGACGCGATGACCGTCTACGCCGACCGCAACCTGTAGCGGGCGGGCGTCATCGCCCCCGAGGTGTCCCGCCTCGGGGGCGATCGCCGGTCATGAGGTGGCGGATGCCGCGCGAGTACGCCGGACGAGGGGGCGGCCCTGCGTGGGCATCGCCCCCGAACGCCGGATGGCGAACAGCGGGATCGCGTAGCCGCACAGCGGTCCGATCAGGACGGCGAACGCCACGGTGCCGATGCCGACGTCGCCGCCGAGCGCCCAGCCGATGGCCAGCACGACGACCTCGATGCTGGTGCGGACGATCCAGATGCGCCATCCGGTGACCCGGTGCAGGCCGGTCATCAGGCCGTCGCGGGGGCCCGGGCCGAAGTGCGCGCCGATGTAGAGGCCGGTCGCGATCGCGAGCACGACGATGCCCGCGCCGAGCAGGAGGATGCGCGCCCAGAGGTCGAGGCCGGTCGGGATCAGCCAGAGGCCGAGGTCGGCGAACGGCCCGACCAGCAGCGCGTTCATGATCGTGCCGAAGCCGGGCTTCTGCCGGATGGGGATCCACAGGAGCAGGACGATGCCGCTCGTGATGACGGTGATGAGCCCGAAGTTCAGCCCGGTCTGCTTCGCGATGCCCTGCGTGAGCACGTCCCACGGGGCGACGCCGAGCTCGCCGCGCACGATGAGCGCGATGGCGATGCCGTAGAGGAACAGCCCGAGGAAGAGCTGCACGAAGCGGCGGACGAGCACGGGCGCGGGGTCGGTCGGACGGCGAAGCATGATGCAATCCAATTCCATGATTGGCCTGTTCACAAAGAGCCAATCGGCCTAAAGTGGCCTGATGGCTGATCTGTCGCTCAGTGCGCGCTCGCTCGAACTCCTCCTCGGCGACTGGCGCGGACCTGGCAGCGCGTACGAGGGGCTCGCCGAACGCATCCGCCTGCTCATCGTCGACGGCCGCATCGGGGTCGACACGCGACTGCCGGCCGAGCGCGACCTCGCGGAGCGGCTCTCCCTGAGCCGCACGACCGTCACCGCGGCCTACCGGCACCTGCGCGAGCAGGGCATGCTGCACAGCGTGCGCGGGTCGGGCAGCGTGGCGCGCCTGCCCGGAGCGCCCGCGATCCTGCCCGCACCGCTCGAGAGCGAGTACATCGACTTCTCGAAGGCGGCGCCGCCCGCCCTGCCCTGGCTGGCGGATGTCGCCCGACAGGCCGTCGACGACCTCCCCGCGCACCTCGCTGATTCGGGCTTCGATCCCATCGGCACGCCGGCGCTGCGCCAGGCCATCGCCGACCGCTATGCCGTTCGCGGACTGCCCACCACGCCCGACCAGATCATGGTCACCATCGGTGCGCAGCACGCCATCGGCCTGCTCGCCCGGTCGCTCGTGGGTCGTGGCGACCGCGCCCTCACCGAGGTGCCGATCTACCCGCATGCCTACGAGGCGTTGCGCGCGGCCGGTGCTCGACTCGTGACCGTGCCCGTCGTGCCGGCCGGCACCGAGGGCGACGACGACCGCGAGCAGGCCGCCGGCCTGGTGCAGGCGATCCGGCACTCGAATCCGGTCGCGGCGTACCTCATCCCCGACTTCCAGAACCCCACCGGGCGCACCATGAGCCGCGAGACCCGCGCCCGCGTGCTCGACGCGGCCGCACGGCAGGGCACCGTCGTCATCGCCGACGAGACGACCGCCGAGCTGTCCATCGACCGGCCGGGCCACTTCCCGCCCATGGCGGCCGACGGGCCGGCCGTGCTGATCGGCTCGGTGG
>NZ_JBFUCL010000083.1:0-12095 GCF_056405255.1 Agromyces sp. P1_H4
GCGCAAGCTCGCGAACGAGCAGGGCGTGGACCTCTCGAGCGTGACCGGCACGGGTGTGGGCGGACGCATCCGCAAGCAGGACGTCATCTCGGCCCAGGCGCCCGCGACTGCTCCCGCCGCGGCGGCGCCTGCCCGTACGCCGCTCGAGACGTCGCCCCTCCGCGGGACGACGGTGCCGATGACGCGCCTCCGCAAGGTCGTGGCAGAGCGGGCCGTGGTCTCGATGACGTCCACGGCGCAGCTCACCACCGTCGTCGAGGTCGACGTGACGCGCGTCGCACGCCTTCGCGACCGCGTGAAGGGCGACTTCCTCGCGAAGACGAGCAACAAGCTCTCGTTCCTGCCGTTCTTCGCGCTGGCAGCTGCCGAGGCGCTCCGTGCCTACCCGATCGTGAACTCGACGGTCGATGGCGACAGCATCGTCTACCCGCCGACCGAGAACATGAGCATCGCGGTCGACACCGAGCGCGGGCTGCTGACGCCGGTCATCCGCAACGCGGGCGATCTCGACATCGCCGCGCTGGCTGCGCAGATCGCCGACCTGGCCGACCGCACGCGCAACAACCAGCTCAAGCCCGACGAGCTCTCGGGCGGCACCTTCACGCTGACCAACACGGGATCCCGCGGCGCCCTGTTCGACACGCCGGTCGTGTTCCTGCCGCAGTCCGCGATCCTCGGCACGGGCATCGTCGTGAAGCGCCCGGTCGTCGTGAAGCAGGACGGCGAGGACGCGATCGCCATCCGCTCGATGGTGTACCTGGCGCTCTCGTACGACCACCGCATCATCGACGGCGCCGACGCAGCCCGCTTCCTGACGGCGGTCAAGGAGCGACTGGAGGAGGGGGCCTTCGAGGCCGACCTCGGGATCTAGTCGAAGACGTCGCGCAAGCGCCATCCGGCCTCGCCCCTCACCATGAGGAGCGAGGCCGGTTCGCGTTCCGCGACGGTCTCCGCGTGCACGAGGACCGCTCCGCCTAGCTCTGCGGTGAGGACGATCGACGTGGGGTCGAAGCGCGGGGCAGGCTGGCCCGCTCCGTCTCGGCCGAGCGCGATGGCGTCACGGTCGGACGCCCCGATGGCAGACCCCGGCTGGTCGACGGCGTCGAGGCATCCGAGGTCGAGCATCTCGAAGCAGGACGCCCGCCGATCGAGCAGCCAGCGCGCCGCCGCGACGGGATCCGCATTCGCGTCGGTCTCGGGCTCTGCGGCGTCGCTCGGGGCGCCCGACGGCGTGGGTTCGCCGGGACCCGCTCCGGTCGCTTCCACAACTGCGGTGGCGTCCGGCTCCGCTGCCGCCGCCTGATCGTGCCCATCAGGTGGTGCCTGAGGCACCATCGTGAGCAACAGCACGAGGGCTCCCCCTCCGACCAGGCCGCCGACGACGAGCGCGCCGCGCCGACGGCCGATCGCACTGGTGATCCGCGCGCGAAGCTGACCGGCCGGCCGGAGGTCCGCCGCCTCCGCGAGCTGCTCGACGAGGTCGTCGGGGCCGTGCACCAGCGCGAGCACGCGTCTGAGGCCCAACCCGAAGCGCGGCTTCCCACCTTGCGGGTCCGGTGATGGCGTGGGTACCGCATCGGCGGGAACCGGTGGGATYGCCCGAGCGGGCGCCGCTCGCGGAGTGGCACGCGGTGTGAACCCTCGTACCGGTTCGGGCGCGGCCGACGTGAAGAGGCGCCGCTCGACCTCGCCGTCGCAGGGCTCGAAGGGACGAACGGCCAGCCGACCGCGGAGGTACCGGGACACCTCCTCGAGCGCATCGCGCGGTGACACGACCGACCCGACCTCGTCGATCAGGTCGGCGAGTGCCTCGTGGCCGGCACGCAGCAGGGCGGAACGCGCCTCGCCGGGACTCGGAAGGCGTCGTAAGGCACCGAGCCCGAGCAGCCGTGGTCTCCCGTCGTCGTCGAGGACGACATCGGTCGTGGAAAGGCGGCCGTGCACGAATCCGGCGCGTGCCAGCTCGCCGACGGCCACGACGAGCGGCGCGAGGATCGTGACCGCCTCGCCCGGACTGAGCCGTCGCTCGGCGAGCACCCGTGCCAACGTGCGGCCGCCCAGCCGCTCGACCACGAGGCAGCACCGGCCGTCCTCGAGGGTCGCCACGTCGATGAGTGAGGGCAGGGTGCCCGTGGCATCCGCCGACATCGCCTCGATCTCCGCGGCGATCGAGTCGTCGGCCGTTCCGGCCTCGTAGACCCGCAGCGCGACGAGCACCGGCGCCGGTCGCCCCGCCTCGACGGGGTCGTGCGCAGCAGGAGCAGAGCCGGTCGCCGATCCCGCCGTTCCGGCCGGTGCGGAGTCGTGGAGCGCAGCCGACTCGGCCGCGGCGAGGTAGACGTCGGCACGCGCTCCGGATGCGATGCGCCGCACGATCCGGTAGCCGACCAGGCGACCCTCGAGCGGGCCGGAGGCCTGCGCCGGCTGGGGCTCGGTCGGCACGGGGGCGGATCGGCGCGCGCGGCTCATACGGGCATCGTGTCGCTTCCGGCGGGAGCGTGGCGGCCTCCGGCCCGGCTTGGGAGTCACCGATCCCGATCAGAGTCTGGTGAGGACGAGTCGATCCGCGGTCGAGGGCCGCCCGCGGCATTCGCCCACCTAGACTGGACGGCATGCTCGACTTCGTCGTCGCGGGGCTAAGCGCCAACTCCGTGCCGTACATCGAGGGTCTCGACCTTCAGCGCGCCGTCCATCGCGCGGTCGTCAGGGGCGAACGCCCCGACACCGTCATCCTCCTGGAGCACCCCTCCGTCTACACCGCCGGGAAGCGCACCGCTCCCGAGGAACGACCGACCGACGGAACCCCCGTCATCGACGTCGACCGCGGCGGCAAGATCACGTGGCATGGCCCCGGCCAGCTGGTGGGGTATCCGATCCTCCACCTGGCCGAGCCGATCGACGTGGTCGGCTACGTCCGCCGTCTCGAGGGCATCCTCATCGACGTGCTGGCCGACCTCGGCGTCGACGGACGTCGCGTCGAGGGACGGTCGGGAGTCTGGGTCKGCGAACCCGGCCGCGAGAACAAGATCGCCGCCATCGGCATCCGTGTCGCCGACGGCGTGACGATGCACGGGTTCGCACTGAACTGCTCGAACTCGCTGGAGCCCTACGAGAAGATCGTGGCCTGCGGCATCCGGGACGCCGGAGTGACGACCATCACCCACGAGCTCGGACGCCGGGTCGTGCCCGAGGATCTCGTCGAACCGATCACGCAGCGGTTCCTCGCCGAGGCCGAGGCGGCGGTCGCCGCATGAGCACCGCCCCCGATGGGCGCCGGATGCTGCGCCTCGAGGTCCGCAACGCCCAGACGCCGATCGAGCGCAAGCCCGAGTGGATCAAGACCCGCGCCAAGATGGGCCCCGAGTACCGGCAGTTGCAGAGCCTGGTGAAGAGCGAGGAGCTGCACACGGTCTGCCAGGAGGCCGGCTGCCCCAACATCTACGAGTGCTGGGAGGACCGCGAGGCCACCTTCCTCATCGGCGGCTCGCAGTGCACCCGGCGATGCGACTTCTGCCAGATCGACACCGGCAAGCCCGCCGACTACGACGTGGACGAGCCGCGACGCGTCGCCGAGTCGGTGGTGCGGATGCAGCTGCGCTACTCCACGGTGACGGGCGTCGCTCGCGACGACCTGCCCGACGAGGGCGCCTGGCTCTACGCGGAGACGATCCGGGAGATCCACCGGCAGTCCCCGGGCACCGGCGTGGAGATCCTCGTGCCCGACTTCTCCGGCAACCCCGTGCACCTCGCCGAGGTGTTCTCCGCCCGGCCCGAGGTGTTCGCCCACAACGTCGAGACGGTCCCGCGCATCTTCAAGCGGATCCGGCCCGCGTTCCGCTACGAGCGCTCGCTCGACGTGATCACCCAGGGCCGGGACGCCGGCCTCATCACGAAGTCGAACCTGATCCTCGGCATGGGCGAGGAGCGGGCCGAGGTGTCGCAGGCCCTCCACGACCTGCACGACGCCGGCACCGACATCATCACCATCACGCAGTACCTGCGGCCGAGCCCTCGCCACCTTCCCGTCGATCGTTGGGTGCGCCCCGAGGAATTCGTGGAGCTGAAGGAGGAGGCTGAGGAGATCGGATTCCTCGGGGTGCTCGCCGGCCCGCTGGTGCGCTCGTCGTATCGCGCGGGGCGCCTCTGGGCGCAGTCCATGCAGGCGAAGGGACGCACCCTCCCGACGGAGCTCGCGCACCTCGCGGACGCATCGCTCGGGTTCGCGCAGGCGGTCGGCTAGACCGCCGGGAAGTCGGCGTACACGTCGCCTCCGCCCTCTGAGAACACGGTCGGGGGCGGCGTCCGCCGCCGGTATCCTTGTGACCATGGCACGCACCAAGGACAAGGGCTCCGCTCCGAAGGAGCCGGGTCGCATGAAGCAGATGTGGCAGGTCTTCCAGATGACCCGCCGCTACGACTCGAGCGCGCAGTGGCTCATGCTGCTCGGATTCCTCGTCCCGGTGCTCATCGGCCTCGGACTCGCCCTGTGGCTCGGCGAGGGCAACGGGTTCACCATCGCCCTCTGGATCGTCGCCGGTGTGCTGGCCGGCCTCCTCCTCGCCCTCGTCATCCTCGGCCGTCGAGCCGAGCGCGCGGCCTACGCGCAGATCGACGGCCAGCCCGGCGCCGTCGGCGCGGTGCTCCGCAGTGGCCTCCGCGGCGGATGGGTCGGCAACGAGATGCCGATCGCCGTGAACGGCAAGACGCAGGACGCGGTGTACCGCGCGGTCGGCCGCGGCGGCGTCGCACTCATCAGCGAGGGCCCCGTCACGCGCACCAAGCGCATGCTCGACGAGGAGCAGCGCAAGGTCTCCAGGATCCTGCCCAACGTGCCGGTCACGCTCATCTCGGTCGGCCACGACGACGGTTCCATCGAGCTCTACCGCCTGCCCGCGACCCTGCGCAAGGCGAAGCGCACGCTCACCAAGCCCGAGGTGCTCGCGGTGTCGAACCGCCTGAACTCGCTGCAGACGGCGCTTCCCATTCCGAAGGGCATCGACCCGATGAAGGCGCGGCCGCAGCGCGGCAAGATGCGCTGACCCGGGTCGGCAGCACGCGGCATCCGTCGATCGGCGGATGCCGTTCGCCGTCCCATGGGCGAACGGCCGTCACCGCTGCTCGACTCCGCCACGGCCGATCGACGTCGTCACACCCGGATCAACACCGTGCCGGCGACCTTGTCGTGGAAGCCGCGCTGGTCGGAGTCCCAGACGAGCGCGGGCACGACGAGCACCAGCAGGAGCGTGCGTACGATCGGCCGACGGACGCCGACCCAGCCACCGGTGAGCGGCACCACCCGCATGCCCGTGAGACGGTGGCCGATGCTGCCGCCGATGGTCGGGATGAACACGACCTGCATGATCGCGAAGATGACGAGGGTCACCCACGAGTGGGTGAGCGAGCTGTACGGGGCGAAGAGCAACGCGATCAGCAGCGCCAGGCCCCAGTCGATGGCGATCGCGCCGAGGCGACGACCGACGCGGCCGACCGAGCCGCGGCCCGTGTCGGGAAGGCCGAGCCGCTCCCCCGGCCACCTGCTGGGCTCGAGCTCGCCGAAGGTGCGGGGGCTGGGGTCAGGCATCCCCCGAGTCTACCGACCGGCCATGCGCGTAACATGGCGGAAACATTGGCGTCATGGCAGGGAAACCGCGACTCGATAGCGTCGCTAGCGGCTGTGCACGTCCGTCCGGTCCCACCCCGCCCCTCTTGGAGATTCCGTCACATGTTCAGTGATTCGTCTGAAGTGCTCACGTTCATCAAGGAGACGGATGTCAAGTTCCTCGACATCCGCTTCACCGACCTCCCGGGCGTGCAGCAGCACTTCAACATCCCGGCGTCGACCGTCGACGAGGAGTTCTTCACGGTCGGCCAGCTCTTCGACGGCTCCTCGATCCGCGGCTTCGCGTCGATCCACGAGTCGGACATGCAGCTGATCCCGGACGTCTCCACGGCCTATGTCGACCCGTTCCGCGCCGAGCGCACGCTCGTCATGGTCTTCGACATCTACAACCCCCGCAACGGCGAGATCTACGCGAAGGACCCGCGCCAGGTCGCCAAGAAGGCCGAGAAGTACCTCGCGTCGACCGGCATCGCCGACACCGCGTACTTCGCACCCGAGGCGGAGTTCTACATCTTCGACGACGTGCGCTACGAGGTGAAGCAGAACGGGAGCTTCTACTCGGTCGACTCCGAGGAGGGCGCGTGGAACTCGGGTCGTGTCGAGGAGGGCGGCAACCTCGGCAACAAGACCCCCTACAAGGGCGGCTACTTCCCCGTCTCGCCGGTCGACAAGCAGGCCGACCTGCGCGACGACATCTCGCTGAAGCTCATCGAGGCGGGCCTGATCCTGGAGCGCGCGCACCACGAGGTTGGCACCGGCGGCCAGGCCGAGATCAACTACCGCTTCGACACGATGGTGCACGCGGCCGACGACATCCTGAAGTTCAAGTACATCGTGAAGAACACGGCAAACGAGTGGGGCAAGACGGCCACCTTCATGCCGAAGCCGCTCTTCGGCGACAACGGCTCGGGCATGCACACCCACCAGTCGCTGTGGAACGACGGCAAGCCGCTGTTCTACGACGAGGCCGGCTACGGCGGCCTCTCCGACCTCGCGCGCTGGTACATCGGCGGTATCCTCCGCCACGCGCCCGCGCTGCTCGCCTTCACGAACCCGACGGTGAACTCGTACCACCGCCTGGTGCCCGGCTTCGAGGCACCGGTCAACCTGGTCTACTCGGCGGGCAACCGCTCGGCGGCCATCCGCATCCCGATCACCGGCACGAACCCGAAGGCCAAGCGCATCGAGTTCCGCGCTCCGGATGCCTCGGGCAACCCCTACCTCGCGTTCGCAGCCCAGCTCATGGCCGGACTCGACGGCATCAAGAACCGCATCGAGCCGCACGAGCCGGTCGACAAGGACCTCTACGAGCTCCCGCCCGAGGAGGCCAAGACAATCCCCCAGGTGCCGGGCTCGCTCGACGCCGTGCTCGACGCGCTCGAGGCCGACCACGACTTCCTCCTCGAGGGCGGCGTGTTCACCAAGGAGCTCATCGAGACCTGGATCGACTACAAGCGCGAGAAGGAGCTGAAGCCCCTGGCCCAGCGTCCGCACCCGTTCGAGTTCGAGCTGTACTACGGCGTCTGATCCGCCCCTGCAGTCCCACGAAGGGCCCGCATCGCTTCGGCGACGCGGGCCCTTCGGCCGTTCGAGCGACGGCGGCGATGGCGAGCGACGGGCGGCGGTGGCCAGCCGCCGTTCGACGCCGGCTCAGCCCGTGGTGGGCTCGCGCCGGGTCTCCACGCCGTAGAACCCGCGCTCGAACACCGCACGGGCGCGGCGGGTGACCTGCAGGTAGTCGTCCTCGAGCCGGGTGGCTGAGCCGGGCGGATAGCCCATGATGCGGGCGACGCCCTCGAGCTGCGACCGTTCGACCGGCAGCACATCGGTGGTGCGGTCGAGCCAGAGTGTCAGCGACGACCGCGCGCGCGACGCGAAGACCCATGCCGCGCGCAGCGTGCGGGCGTCGGCGGCCGTGATGTGTCCGTGCTCCACGGCGGCGGCCAGCGCGTCGAGCGTCGACGGCGTGCGAAGCGAGGGCTCCGCCGCGCCGTGCTCGAGCTGCACGAGCTGCACGAACCACTCCACGTCGGACAGCGATCCCCGTCCGAGCTTGAGGTGGCGTCGCGGGTCGGCGCCCTGGGGCAGCCGCTCGTTCTCGACCCGGGCCTTGATGCGCTTCACCTCACGCACGTCCTGCTCGGTGAGGTGCTCGGGGTAGCGCACCGAGTCCGCGAGCTCCATGAAGTCGTGGAGCAGCGCCTCGTCGCCGGCCACGGGACGCGCACGCAACAGCGCCTGCGCCTCCCAGGTGAGCGACCACCGCGCGTAGTACGCCCGGTACGCATCGAGGGAGCGGGCCACGACCCCGTTGCGTCCCTCGGGCCGCAGGTCGGCGTCGAGCTCGAACGGCAGCCTGGCGTCCTCCGTCAGTCGTACGAGGTCGGCCACGATGCGCAGCGCCCGCGCCTGCGCGGCCTCGGGCGCGGCATCCGTCGGCCGGAAGACGTACACGATGTCGGCGTCGGACCCGATACCGAGCTCGCGCCCGCCGAACCGTCCCATGCCGACCACGGCGAACTCGATGCCGTCCGGCTCGACGCCCCGGATGGCCGTGATCATCGCCGAGATGTGGCTCTCCGTGACATCCGACAGCCCGTGGCCGAGCTCCTCGACGGTGCAGACGTCGAGGATCGCCGAGAGGGCCAGCCGGAGCACCTCGCGGCGGCGGATGGCGCGGAACACCTTCCCGGCGGCCGCGGCGTCGACGTGCCGGCCGAGCACCGCGCGCTTCTCGTCGTCGAGGGCGGCCAGCGAGCGGGGCCGCAGCTCGTCGACGTCCTCCAGCCAGGCGACCGCCTCGGGCGTGCGTTCCAGGAGCTCCCCGGCGAAGCGCGACCCCGACAGCACGCGGGTGAGCCGGAGCGCGGCATCCGACGAGTCGCGGAGCAGCCGCAGGTACCAGTGCGTGGTGCCGAGCGTCTCGCTGAGCCGCCGGAAGGCGARCAGGCCGTAGTCGGGATCCGCGCCGTCCGCGAACCACGAGATCAGCACCGGCATCAGGTGGCGCTGGATCGTGGCGCGACGCGAGACGCCCGCGGTGAGCGCGCCGATGTGCGCCAGCGCACCACGCGGATCGCGGAACCCGATCGCCGCGAGTCGGGCCGCGGCCTGCTCGCTGGTCAGCTCCAGCCCGCTCGCGGGCAATGCCGCGACGGCCGAGAGCAGCGGCCGGTAGAACAGGCGTTCGTGGAGGCCCCGCACGCGCTGCCGGGTGGACTGCCAGAGTGCCGACAGGTCGTGGTCGTCGCGGCCGAGGCCCGACGACCGCGCGAGGGCGCGGAGCTCTGCGGCGCCTCGCGGCATGAGGTGCGTGCGCCGCAGGCGCTGCAGCTGCAGGCGGTGTTCGAGGACCCGGAGGATGCGGTAGTCGCGCGAGAACTCCGCCGCCTCCTCACGACCGACGTATCCCCCGTCGGCCAGCGCCGCGAGCGCCGGCAGGGTTCCGGCCTGATGGATCTCGGCATCGGTCGCCCCGTGCACGAGCTGGAGGAGCTGCACGGTGAACTCGATGTCGCGCAGCCCGCCCGGCCCGAGCTTCAGCTGCACCTCGACCTCGCCGGCTGGGATGTGCTCGGTGACGCGTTCGCGCATGCGCTGCACCGACTCGACGAACCCCTCCCGGCCCGAGCTCGACCACACCTTCGGCGCCACGCCGGCGGCGTACCGGGCACCGAGCTCGGCGTCGCCGGCCAGCGGTCGCGCCTTCAGGAGGGCCTGGAACTCCCAGCTCTTCGCCCAGCGGTCGTAGTACTGCAGGTGCGAGTCGAGCGTGCGCACGAGCGCGCCGTCCTTGCCCTCGGGCCGCAGGTTCGGGTCCACCTCCCACAGCGGCGGTTCGATGCCGGGCTCGGCGATGACCCGCATCGCGATCATGGCGATGCGCGTGGCGATGTCGAGCGCGCGCGGCGTCGACACGACCTCCTCGTCGGCGGAGTCGGCCACGTAGATCACGTCGACGTCGCTCACGTAGTTGAGCTCGCGCGCGCCGGCCTTGCCCATGCCGATGACGGCGAGCCGGGTGGCGTCCACCTCCGGGGCCGGGTACGTGCCGGGCGCAGCCGGGGCGCCCTCGGCTCGGGCGATCGCACGCCGGGCGGCCACGATCGCCGCGTCGAGGGTCGCGCCTGCCAGGTCCGCGAGGCCGGATGCCACGACATCGACGGCCTCGACCGCGTCGGCCCGGCTGAGATCCCACACGGCGATGCCCGCGAGCAGCCGTCGGTAGCGCACGCGAAGGGCGGATGCCGCGGCGTCGAGGTACCCCGCCGGCGGGGCATCGACGTCGTCGAGCGCCGCGAGGAGCGACTCGCGCGCATCGGCCGTCGCCGGCGGCGGCATGGGCACCAGCTGCAGCAGTCCCGCCTCGCCCGGATGGCGCATCAGGAAGTCCGCGAACCCCCGCGATGCGCCGAGCAGTCGGGCCAGGCGCTCGGCCGAGGCGTCCTGTTCGAGCACGACGGCCACCTCATGCGGAGCGCGCTCCCGCAGCCGCGCGACCGCGACCAGCGCCTCGTCGGGGTCACCAGCGTGGGCGAACGCGGCGAGCAGGCGCTCCTCGTCGACGCCCGTCGCGGTGGCGAGGGCCTCGAGGCCGGCCGCCGCCGAGTCGAGGTCGTCGAAGCCCGCCCGCGCGAGTCGACCGAGGGTCGGGGCCTGGCGTGACATCCGGTCGCGGGTCAGAGGATCTCGAGGTTGCGCTGCAGCTCGAAGGTCGTCACCTGCGAGCGGTAGTCGCGCCACTCCGAGCGCTTGTTCGCGAGCACGTAGTTGAACACCTGCTCGCCGAGCGTCTCGGCGACGAGCTCGGACTCCTCCATGTACTCGATGGCGTGGTCGAGGCTCGCCGGCAGCGGGTGGTACCCGAGGGCACGGCGCTCGCTGTCGGTCAGGGCCCAGACGTCGTCCTCCGCCTCGGGCGGGAGGTCGTAGCCCTCCTCGATGCCCTTCATGCCCGCGGCGAGCAGCAGCGAGAACGCGAGGTAGGGGTTGGCAGCCGAGTCGATCGCGCGGTACTCGACGCGCGCGCTCTGCCCCTTGTTGGGCTTGTACAGCGGCACCCGCACGAGCGCGGAGCGGTTGTTGTGGCCCCAGCAGATGAAGCTCGGCGCCTCGTCGCCGCCCCACAGGCGCTTGTACGAGTTGACGAACTGGTTGGTGACGGCGGAGATCTCGTTCGCGTGGCGGAGGAGGCCCGCGATGAACTGGCGGCCGATCTTGGAGAGCTGGTACTGCGACCCGGCCTCGTAGAAGGCGTTGGCGTCGCCCTCGAAGAGGGAGAGGTGCGTGTGCATGCCGCTGCCGGGATACTGCGAGAACGGCTTCGGCATGAAGGTCGCGTACACGCCCTGCTCGATCGCCACCTCCTTGATCACGGTGCGGAACGTCATGATGTTGTCGGCGGTGGTGAGCGCGTCGGCATACCGGAGGTCGATCTCGTTCTGCCCCGGGCCGGCCTCGTGGTGGCTGAACTCCACCGAGATGCCCAGGTCCTCGAGCATCCGCACGCTGCGCCGCCGGAAGTCGTGCGCGGTACCACCGGGCACGTTGTCGAAGTATCCGGCGGAGTCCACGGGGACGGGCCCCTCCTCGCCGTACTTCGAYGAGCGGAGCAGGTAGAACTCGATCTCGGGGTGGGTGTAGAACGTGAACCCGCGATCGGCCGCGCGGGCCAACGTGCGCTTGAGCACGTTCCGCGGGTCGGCGACGGCCGGCTCGCCGTCGGGCGTCGTGATGTCGCAGAACATGCGCCCGGTTGGGTCGATGTCGCCGCGCCACGGGAGCGTCTGGAACGTCGTCGGGTCGGGGTAGGCGAGCAGGTCGGACTCGAACGTGCGGCTCAGCCCCTCGATCGCGGACCCGTCGAACCCGATGCCCTCGGTGAACGCCCCCTCGACCTCGGCCGGGGCGATCGCCACCGACTTCAGGGTTCCGACCACGTCGGTGAACCAGAGCCTGACGAACTTGACTCCTCGTTCCTCGATGGTCCGGAGAACGAAGTCGCGCTGCTTATCCATCCACACCCTCTCTCGCACCTCTCAGGGTAGCGGCAGAACGGCCGGCGGAGCGCCGGGCGCGGATGCCGCGTGTGCCAGACTGGCGACATGTCAGAGCAGCCCGTCAACGACACTCCTTCCGACAGCACGGCGAACGTGGAGACGAACCCGTACGGCGGCGGCGCGGCATCCGGAGGCCCCAAGCGCGTGCGCACCCGTCACTTCCAGAACGCGAAGCGCGACGGCATCAAGATCACCGGCCTGACCAGCTACGACATGCTCACCGCGCGCATCTTCGACGAGGCGGGCATCGACTTCCTGCTGGTCGGCGACTCGGCCGGCAACAACGTCTTCGGCTACGAGACCACACTGCCGGTCAAGGTCGACGACCTCATCCCCCTCACCCGCGCCGTCGCCGGCGCGGTGCGGCGCGCGTTCGTCGTCGCCGACATGCCGTTCGGCTCCTACGAGAACGGACC
>NZ_JBFUCL010000084.1:0-11986 GCF_056405255.1 Agromyces sp. P1_H4
CGCTGCGCCCGGTGCCGCCGTCGCGGCATCCGGAGCGCCATCGGCGCCCGTTCCGGCCGTCACTCGGGCGGCCCTCGACCCCGAGCTGGTCGCCGGCCGTGGCGCCGACGTGCCCTTCCTCGAGCAGGAGGCCGAGGGAGCGGTGCACACCGGCACGGTGATCGGCCCCGACCGCGCGGCCTACACCCTCCCCGCCGAGGCGTCGGGACGGAGCGCGGTGCAGCTCGCGCCGGGGCAGTACGTGGAGTTCACGCTGCCGGCGCAGGCCAATGCGATCACCGTGCGCTACAGCATCCCCGACGCGGCGGAGGGCGGCGGCATCCGCTCGCCTCTCGACATCACCGTGAACGGCCGGCAGAAGCGCACGATGACGCTCACCTCCGAGTACTCCTGGCTCTACAACCAGTACCCGTTCACGAACGACCCGAACGCGACCCTCCTCCACCCCGACTGGTGGATCACCGAGTGCGGGTGCGTGCCCGGGCCGGACTACGCCGTCACGACCCCGTTCCGCCCCATGCACTTCTACGACGAGCAGCGGATGCTCCTGGGCCGGACGTACGAGGCCGGTGACGTCGTCCGGCTGGCCGTCCCCAAGCGGGCCACGGCCGAGCTGACCACGATCGACCTCCTCGACAGCGAACTGGTCGCAGCGCCGCACGTGCGACTGAAGGCCGCGAACGTGCTGCTGTTCGGGGCCGACCCGACCGGCAGGCGCGACGCCGCACCGGCGTTCGATCGCGCGATCGCCTTCGCGAAGCGCCACGACCTGCCCGTGTACGTGCCGCCGGGCACCTTCCGAGTCGACCGGCACGTCATCGTGGACGACGTGACCATCGAGGGTGCTGGCAGCTGGTACACCACCATCCGCGGGAGCGAGGTGGCGCTCGCCGAGCCGGCGCCCGACGGCTCCGTGCACACCGGCGTGGGCTTCTACGGCAGGGATGCCGCGGAGGGCGGCAGCACCAACGTGCACCTCTCGGGGTTCGCCATCGAGGGCGACGTGCGCGAGCGCATCGACACCGACCAGGTAAACGGCGTGGGCGGGGCGATGAGCGACTCGACCATCGAAGGGCTCTACATCCACCACACCAAGGTCGGCATGTGGTTCGACGGGCCGATGGACGGCCTCGAGGTGCGCGACAGCATCATCGTCGACCAGATCGCCGACGGGCTGAACTTCCACACCGGGGTGACCGGATCCACGGTCGAGAACACCTTCGTGCGCAACACCGGCGACGACGGGCTCGCGATGTGGTCGGAGACCGTCGCGAACGCGGGCAACGCGTTCGAGCGCAACACCGTGCAGACGCCCACGCTCGCCAACGGCATCGCGATCTACGGCGGCACCGACACCACCGTGTCGGGCAACCTCGTCGCCGACCCGATCCGCGAGGGCAGCGGGCTGCACGTCGGCTCCAGGTTCGGCGCCGAGCCCTTCACCGGCTCGCTCGCGATCGTCGACAACACCACCGTGCGGGCCGGCACGTACGAGCTCAACTGGAACATCGGGCTCGGGGCGGTCTGGTTCTACGCGCTCGACCGATCGATCGACCAGGCCGACATCCGGGTGACCGGCGACCACTTCCTCGACAGCACCTACAACGCGATCATGCTCGTGTCCGACTGGCCCGTGAAGGACCAGGTGTCCATCTCGGGCGTTCACTTCGCCGACGTCCGAGTCGACGGCACCGGCACGTCGGTGGTCAGTGCCAGGGTCGCGGGCTCGGCATCGTTCGAGAACGTCGACGCGCGCAACGTCGGCGCGGTGGGGGTCAACAACTGCGGCACGTTCCACTTCACGCCGGCGGGGTCGGAGTTCTCGCTCGTCGACCTCGGCGGCAACGACTCGAGCGGCGTGAACACGACCGGGCCCTGGCTCGCGCCGTGGGAATTGCCGAACACGATCACCTGCGATGATCGGCCGCCGGTCGTCGCACCACCAGCGCCATCACCCTGGTGAGGTGAGCAGATCGCGATGGGCCGGATGCCTCGAACGGGGCATCCGGCTTCCTCGCGTCGGATGACTCCCCAGTGCAATGCGAAAGGCCCCGGCGATGCCGGGGCCTTGTCGTGGTGGGCGATACTGGGATCGAACCAGTGACCTCTTCCGTGTCAGGGAAGCGCGCTACCGCTGCGCCAATCGCCCAAGTCGAGAATCGAGGTTTCTCAGCTTGGAGGTGGATACGGGATTCGAACCCGTGTATACGGCTTTGCAGGCCGCTGCCTCGCCTCTCGGCCAATCCACCGCGTTTGGGTTCACCACCAGAAGAACAGGAATGAACTCACGCTCATTCCCGATCAGAGCGGATGACGAGATTCGAACTCGCGACCCTCACCTTGGCAAGGTGATGCGCTACCACTGCGCCACATCCGCGTTGCCCGCATTTCTGCGTGCAGAGAGACTCTAACTGATCCGGTGAACGAATCACAAACTGAGCGGACCGGGTGGCAGGTTCCCCCCGGTCATCGGCCCATTCGGTGCCCGGATCCCGGGCGTGTCGACGCGTTCGGCGCGCCCGGGCGGCTGTCCGCCGGCCGTCGATGTGCATTCGGCCCGCCGGGTCGGCTAGTATCGAGTCCGCGGTCACCACGGTGCACCGCGATCCCACATGGGCGATTGGCGCAGCTGGTAGCGCGCTTCCTTCACACGGAAGAGGTCGTCGGTTCGAGCCCGGCATCGCCCACGAACGCCTCCCACTCCACTGGGGGGCGTTCTTCGTTTCCGCATGTTGGGGCTCGGTGTCCACGCGGATGCCGCGACGACTCAGCGCCAGCCGTACCGATCGGCGAGCGCCCGCGTGAGCAGCGCGTAGCGAGCGGCATCGAGCGAGGCGGCCTCGCGCCGCATCCCCCCGGTGCGCAGCCGGAAGAGGCGGTCGACCCGCGCCCAGCTCGGCCGTCCGGAGGCGTCCCAGGGGCCGGCTCCGAGGCTCAGGAAGTCGCGGTCGCCGTCGTGCGCCTTGCTGGTGAGCTGCACCGCGAGGAAGTCGCCGCCGCCCGACGCCGCGACGATCACCACCGGCCGGTCCTTGCCGCGGCCGTCGCGCTCCTCGTACGGCACCCACGTCCACACGATCTCGCCGGGGTCGGGTTCGCCGTCGTGCGCCGGAGCGTACGTGAGACGCACGTCGCGCAAGCGTGCGGGGTCGACCTCGACCGTGGCCGACGGTCCCGACTGGCCGGGTGAGAGCAGCCCGACCGGGGCCGCAGCACCCGCCGTCGCGGCATCCGGAGCGCTGCTCGACGTGGCCGACCTGCGTGCTCCCGAGAACCTTCCGAACACGCGCCCGAGAGCGGTGAGGAAGCGGCTGGTGTCTGGCACACCCGCACACTACCCCACCGCCCTCGCGGTGGATCAGCGTCGTCAGACGGTCTCGAGCTTGTACGCGTCCTCGCCGTGCACGACCGTGTCGATGCCCGCGATCTCGTCCTCGTTCTTCACGCGGAAGCCGACGGTCTTCTGCACGATGAAGCCGATGACGAAGGCCAGCACGAACGAGTACACCATCACCGAGACGGCGGCGATCGCCTGCACCAGCAGCTGCGTGAGGTTGCCGCTGTAGATGAGGCCGGTCGTGTTCGCGAAGAAGCCCAGGTAGAGCGTTCCGATGAGGCCGCCGACGAGGTGGATGCCCACAACGTCGAGCGAGTCGTCGAAGCCCCAGCGGAACTTCAGGTCGACCGCGAGGGCGCACACCGCGCCGGCGATGATACCGAGCACGATCGCCCAGATGGGCGTGAGGAACGCACACGCGGGGGTGATCGCGACGAGGCCCGCGACGGCACCGGACGCCGCGCCGACCGACGTGGGCTTGCCGTCCTTGATCTTCTCGACGACGAGCCACGCGAGCAGGGCGGCTGCCGGAGCGGCGAGGGTGTTGATCCACGCCACGGCCGCGGTGTTGTCAGCCGCGAGCTCGGAACCGGCGTTGAAGCCGAACCAGCCGAACCACAGGAGGCCGGCGCCGAGGAGCACGAACGGCGGGTTGTGGGGCACGTGCGCGCCCTTCGAGAAGCCGACGCGCTTGCCGAGCACCAGCGCGAGGGCCAGGGCCGCCGCACCGGCGTTGATGTGCACCGCGGTGCCACCGGCGAAGTCGAGGGCGCCGACGCCGAAGAACTGCTGCATGCCGTACGTGATCCAGCCGCCGTAGGCGAAGCTGCCGTCGTCGGCCAGGCCGAAGTTGAACACCCAGCTCGCAACGGGGAAGTAGACGACCGTCGCCCACACGGCGGCGAAGATCATCCACGCACCGAACTTGGCGCGGTCGGCGATGGCGCCCGAGATCAGGGCCACCGTGATGATCGCGAAGGTCGCCTGGAACCCGACGAAGGCGAGCGGCGGGTACGCGGCGCCTTCAGGGGTCTCGAGGAGGCTCTCGAGGCCGATCGCCGACCAGTCGATCGACCAGGGGGCGGCGAGTCCCTCAGCCGAGGGGAAGGCGATGGCGTAGCCGTAGAGCACCCAGAGCACGCCGATGAGGCCCATGGCGCCGAAGCTGAGCATCATCATGCTGATGACGCTCTTCGCCTTGACGAGGCCGCCGTAGAAGAACGCGAGTCCCGGCGTCATCAGCAACACCAGTGCTGCGGATATCAGTAGGAACGCCGTGTTGCCTTGATCCATCTCGAACCTCTCTCAGTGCAGGGTTGGGGAACCTGGTGCGGTCCAGTCTCATGACGGGACGTTTCGAGAGGGATCGTGTTGTGTTTCCGGATCGTTACGGCCTCGGCCATCCATGTAAACAGCACATTTCGGCGGGCCGGGCGATCGATGTGAATCCGTGCGGTCGCGGCATCCGGCCGGCTCATCACGCGTTCACGGATGCCGCGTGCGCGACGTCAGTCGTGCGGCGGCAGCTCGCCCGTGGTGAGGGCGATCATGCGGCTCATGGCGCGCAGGTACTTCTTGCGGTAGCCGCCGCCCATCATCTCGTCGTCGAACACCTGGTCGAGCGGGATGCCGCTCGCGATGATCGGCACCTCCGCGTCGTACACCCGGTCGATGAAGGCCACGAGGCGGAGCGCCGCGTTCTGGTTCGAGAGCTCGTGCACGCCCTCGAGCGCGATGAACTCGACTCCCTGGATGAGCTTGATGTACTTCGACGGATGCACCGTGGCCAGGTGGGCGATGAGCTCGTCGAAGCCGTCGAGGGAGACCCGGTGGCCGCGCGCGGCCAGCGCCTCGGCCGTGTGCGTCACCGCGGCTGCGTCGGGGATCGCCTCGGCGTGCCCCTCGGTGTCGCGGCGGCGGTAGTCGAGGCCGTCGATGCGGAGGGTCTCGAAGTTCGACGACAGCGCGTGGATCTCCCGGAGGAAGTCCGACGCCGCGAACCGGCCCTCGCCGAGGGCGTTCGGCGGCGTGTTCGAGGTGGCCGCCACCCTGGTGCCGCCGGCCATCAGCTCGCCGAGGAAGCGGGTCATGAGCATCGTGTCGCCCGGGTCGTCGAGCTCGAACTCGTCGATGCAGACGAGGCGCGCACCACGGAGCAGCTCGACGGCCTGCGCGTACCCGAGCGCCCCGACGAGCGCCGTGTACTCGATGAAGGTGCCGAAGTACTTCGGCCCGTGGGCGACATGCCACAGCGCCGCGAGCAGGTGGGTCTTGCCGACGCCGAAGCCGCCGTCGAGGTAGACGCCCGGCAGTTCGATGYGTGCGGGCCGCTTGCGCGAGAAGAATCCGCCCGGGCGCTGCGCCGCACGCCAGGCGCCGGCGAACTCCTTGAGCCGATCGAGGGCCGCCTGCTGCGACGGGAAGTCGGGGTCGGGCCGATACGATTCGAAGGACGCGTGCTCGAACTGCGGGGGCGGCGCCAGTTCCGAGGCGATCTCGGCCGCCGAGATGGTGGGAKTCCGCTCGATGAGGCGGATGAGGGCATGGCTCGCGGCCGTGGTCATGCTGGAGGGACTCCCGTATTGCACCGGATGACGGGCATGCTGACTTCCACCCGCACGCCGCGTAGATTCGAGGTGGACAGGTCACCAGCCTAGTCCGCTCCCCCGCACACCCCGTCCGATCGGACGATCCCTGGAGGTTCCATGTCCGCCGAGTTCGACTCCGCAGCCAAGTTCGCCGAGTATGCGCACCCCGAGCGCCTCGTCACCACCGAATGGCTCGCCGAACACCTCGGGCAACCGGGCCTCGTGGTGGTCGAGTCCGACGAGGACGTGCTGCTCTACGAGACGGGCCACATCCCCGGCGCCGTGAAGATCGACTGGCACACCGACCTCAACGACCCGGTCGTGCGCGACTACCTCGCGGGCGAGCAGTTCGCCGCCCTGCTCGGCTCGAAGGGCATCGCCCGCGACACGACCGTCGTGATCTACGGCGACAAGAACAACTGGTGGGCGGCCTACGCGYTGTGGGTGTTCACGCTCTTCGGCCACGAGGACGTGCGCCTGCTCGACGGCGGCCGCGACCTCTGGATCGCCGAGGGGCGTCCGCTCACCACCGACGTCACCGAGGTGAGCCTCGTCGAGTACCCGGTCGTGGAGCGCGACGACTCCGTCGTGCGCGCGTTCAAGGAGGACGTGCTCGCGCACTTCGGCAACCCGCTCATCGACGTGCGCTCCCCCGAGGAGTACACGGGCGAGCGCACGAGCGCGCCCGCCTACCCCGAGGAGGGCGCCCTCCGCGCCGGGCACATCCCGACCGCGGCATCCGTGCCGTGGGCCCGGGCCGCCGCCGGGGACGGCACCTTCAAGAGCCGCACGGAGCTCGACGCGATCTACCGCGAYGAGGCCGGCCTCAGCGACGGCGACGACGTGATCGCCTACTGCCGCATCGGCGAGCGCTCGAGCCACACCTGGTTCGTRCTGACGCACCTGCTCGGCTTCGAGCACGTGCGCAACTACGACGGCTCGTGGACCGAGTGGGGCAGCGCGGTGCGCGTGCCCATCGCGACCGGCGCCGAGCGCGGCGAGGTGCCGACCCGCTAGTCCGCAGTCGGCGGGCGGTGTCGCACGTCGGCGGTGGGAGAATGGATCCGATGGACGCCACGACCCTGCCCGCCCGACTCGCCGAGACCCGCGAGGACTTCCTCGCGCTCGGCGTCCGCGATCGCCTGCAGCTGCTGCTCGAGTTCTCCAACGAGCTGCCCGAGCTGCCCGAGCGGTACCGCGACCACCCCGACCTCTTCGAGAAGGTCGAGGAGTGCCAGTCGCCGGTCTTCATCTTCGTGGAGGTCGAGCACGGACGGGTGCACCTGCACGCCACGGCACCGGCCGAGTCGCCCACCACGCGGGGGTTCGCGTCGATCCTCGTGCAGGGTCTCGACGGGCTCTCGGTCGACGAGGTCCTCGCCGTGCCCGCCGACTACCCGCAGTCGCTCGGCCTGGCCGAGGCGGTGTCGCCGCTGCGGGTGCGCGGCATGTCGGGCATGCTCGCCCGGGTGCGCCGACAGGTGCGGGAGCGCGTGGCGGCCTGAACGATCGGGACGGCTTCCCCGCAGGCGAGCCGCGGAGGCAGGAAGCGGGCGTCAGCCGGCGATCTCCGCCTCCTCGGCGAGCCGACGCACGTCGGCGTCGCTGCGTTCGAGCCATCCGCGCACGAGCCGTGTCCAGCGTGCAGGGTCGTGGTTCCAGAGCTTCGTGTGGCGGGCGCCCTCGAAGACCTCGAACTCGATGAGGTCGGGACGCGCGGCCGCGAGCCGTCGCGACCCGTCGATGGGCACGTAGCCGTCGTCCTGGCTGTGCATGAGCAGGATGGGCACGTCGAGCTCGTCGGCGCGCGCCACGGGGTCGAGCTCCTCCACCGAGATGGGCGCGGCCAGGCCGGTGAGGCCGCCGCTCCATGGCCCGCCCAGGAGGCGCACGACGATGTCGCCGTAGCCCGGAGGCAGCTTCTGCAGCGTGCCCTGGAACCGGAGGATGTCGACCCAGTCGATCGCCGGCGAGTCGAGGATGACCCCGACGAGGCGCTCGCGCACCGCGGCGGAACGCAGCACCGCCTGGAGCACGATCGAGCCGCCCATCGACCAGCCCATGAGCACGATCCGCTCCGCGCCGTGCTGCTCGGCGTAGCGCACGGCCGCGACGACGTCTGCCCATTCGGTGCCTCCGAGCCCGTAGCGGCGATCGGCGCTCTCGGGCGCCTCGCCGTCGTTGCGATACGACACGACCAGCGTGTTCCAGCCGGCGTCCCGCGCGGGATCGACGGCGCGCAGGCCTTCCTGGCGCTTCGCGCCGCGCCCGTGCACCTGCACCACCCACTGCGTGGACGGCTCGGGGGCCGGCACGAACCACGCGGGCGCGGGCCCGAGCGGCGTCTCCACCAGCACGTTCTCGTACTCGTGCCCCAGCTCCCACGGTCCGAGGTGGTACCAGCCGCTGAGGCGACCGCGTCCCGCGCGGTCGAGCCGTCCGAAATCCACCGCATCGAGTCGTCGCCGCACGACGCGGTCGGTCTCGTCGACGATCTCGCCGAGCCGGGCGTGCCCCGAGTCCCGTTCGAACCAGAGCCCGTACCGACCCGGCATCCGCGTCTCAGCGGAGGCCGCGAGCACGATCTCGCCTCGAGTCAGGTCGACGGACAGGATCCGCACGTCCTCGGTGCGAGTGGTGGACGGGGTCACCACCCGCCGCGCCATGACCACCGTCGTCACCGCGGCGACGGCTCCGACGGCGGCGGCGAGCAGTCCGATCGCCGTCCCCGCGATGCGCACCGCATTCCCCGAGTCCGCTCCTCGACCCATCCCTGCGCCCTCCCCGCGAAGCCGTTCGTCTCTCTGGGCGGCGGTGCGGCGTGCCGCCGCCCTGCGCCCCATCCGAGACTCTAGTCTGCACACGTGCCCGACTCCTCGACGCATCATCCCGCAGAGTTCGAGGCCGCACTCGACGCCGTGCGTGCGGCCTCACCACGAGCGGAGCTGCGGGTCTCGGAGATCCCTGCGCCGGGTTCGCTCGCCCCTTTCGCGGTGGCGTTGTCGGCGGATGTCGCGCCGAGCCGGCACGAGGTCGACTCCGACCTCGGCACCGGCCGCTTCGTGCTCCTCTACGACCCCACCGAACCCGAGGCCTGGGGCGGCCGGTTCCGCGTGGTCTGCTTCGCGCAGGCGCCCCTCGAGACCGACATCGGGCTCGACCCGTTCCTCGCGGATGTCGCGTGGTCGTGGCTCGTGGATGCGCTCGACGCGCGCGGGGCACGGTACATCGCGGCATCCGGCACCGCGACCAAGATCCTGTCCACCGGATTCGGGGAGCTCGCACGCCAGGGCGACGGCGCGCAGATCGAGGTGCGGGCGTCGTGGACGCCCCTCGATGCCGCCGTCGGCCCGCATGTGGAAGGCTGGGGTGAGTTGTTGTGCATGCTCGCGGGGCTGCCGCCTCGTTCAGAGGGGGTGACCGCCCTGCCCCGACGGAGGAACGACCGTGGATGAATTCCGGGTGATCGAATCGCCCGCCGACTTCGAGGACGCGGTCCGGCGCCTCGGTGACGGAGAAGGTCCCATCGCGGTGGACGCCGAGCGGGCCAGCGGATTCCGGTACTCGCAGCGCGCCTATCTCATCCAGATGTATCGCCGTGGTGCCGGCACGTTCCTCTTCGATCCGCCCCAGATCCCCGACTTCACCTCGCTGCAGCAGGCCATCGGCAGTGACGAGTGGGTGCTCCATGCCGCCAGCCAGGATCTCGCGTGCCTCCGCGAGGTGGGGCTCGATCCCGAGCGCATCTTCGACACCGAGCTCGCGGCACGACTGCTCGGGATGCCGCGGGTCGGGCTCGCGTCCGTGGTCGAGGAGCTCCTCGGCGTGCACCTGGCGAAAGAGCATTCGGCGGCCGACTGGTCGACACGGCCGCTGCCGCAGTCGTGGCTGACGTACGCCGCGCTCGACGTGGAGCTGCTCGTCGACGTGCGCGACGCGCTCGTGGCACGCCTCGACGAGGCGGGCAAGACCGACCTCGCCGACCAGGAGTTCCGGGCGGTCCTCGACCGTGAGGCCAAGGTGCCGTCGGCTGAGCCGTGGCGACGACTCTCGGGCATCCACGGCATCCGGAGCCCCCGGAGCCTGGCGGTGGCCCGCGAGCTCTGGCTCGCCCGCGACGCCCGCGCCTCGGAGCTCGACGTCGCACCCGGCCGCATGGTGCCCGACGCGTCGATCCTCGCGGCCGCCCGGGCGATGCCCGCCACCCGTCGCGCGCTCGCAGACCTTCGCGAGTTCACGGGCCGGGCGAGCCGTTCCGAGCTCGACCGGTGGTGGTCGGCCGTCGAACGCGGACTGACCACCGACGAGCTGCCCGCCGTGCGCGTCCCGACCGATTCGCCGCCTCCGCCGCGCGCGTGGTCGATGCGCAACCCCGAGGCCGACGCACGCCTGCGCCTCGCGCGAGCCGGCGTCGTCGAGGTCGCGGAGCGCATCGAGATGCCCGTCGAGAACCTCCTCACGCCCGATCACCTGCGGCGCGTCGCGTGGCATCCGCCCGCCGAGCCCACGGCCGATGCCATCGCCATCGCGCTCGCGGAGCTCGGTGCGAGGCCGTGGCAGGTTGAGGCAACCGCACAGATCATCGCCGATGCCTTTGTCGAGGCGTCACAATCCGTTGAGGATGCCGCATCCGGCGCTTCGTAGGTTCCGTCAAGCGATTCAGCGCCCTCCCGGCCCGTTCGTAGGATCGAGGCATCCTGACCAAATCGAGGGAGCTGCAGCGTGGCTGAACGAGCTGAAGTCGTGTTCGTCGACGGGGTCCGTACCCCGTTCGGACGAGCCGGTGAAAAGGGCATGTACTGGAACACGAGAGCCGACGACCTCGTCGTCAAGGCGATCGTCGGACTGCTCGAGCGCAACCCGAACGTGCCGAAGGACCGCATCGACGACGTCGCCATCGCGGCCACCACCCAGACGGGCGACCAGGGACTGACCCTCGGGCGCACGGCGGCGATCCTCGCGGGGCTGCCCAAGACGGTGCCGGGATTCTCGATCGACCGCATGTGCGCCGGGGCGATGACCGCCGCCGCGATGATGTCGGGTTCGATCGGCTTCGGCATGTACGACGTGGCCATCGCCGGCGGCGTGGAGCACATGGGCCACCACCCCATGGGCTCGGGCGTGGACCCGAACCCCCGCTTCCTCAGCGAGCGGCTCGTGGGCGAGGACGCCCTCGTCATGGGCGCCACCGCAGAGCGCATCCACGACCGCTTCCCGCAGCTGACGAAGGAGCGCAGCGACCGCTACGCCCTCGCCAGCCAGCAGAAGACCGCCGCCGCCTACGCGGCCGGCAAGATCCAGCAGGACCTCGTGCCGGTCGCCGTCCGCACCGAGGAGGGCTGGGGACTCGCCACGCGCGACGAGGTGATGCGACCCGAGACCACCCTCGAGGGCCTCGCAACGCTGAAGACCCCGTTCCGTCCCCACGGCCGCATCACAGCAGGCAACGCCTCGGGCCTGAACGACGGGGCCACGGCCGCCATCCTCGCGTCGGGCGCCGCAGCGAAGGAGCTCGGCCTGACGCCGAAGATGAAGCTCGTCAGCTTCGCGTTCGCGGGCGTCGACCCCGAGATCATGGGCATCGGTCCCATCCCGGCCACCGAGAAGGCGCTCCGCAAGGCGGGCCTCACGATCGACGACATCGACCTCTTCGAGATGAACGAGGCGTTCGCCGTGCAGGTGCTCTCCTTCATGGACCACTACGGCATCGACGACGACGACCCCCGGATCAACCCGTGGGGCGGCGCGATCGCCGTGGGCCACCCGCTCGCGTCGTCGGGCGTGCGCCTGATGAACCAGCTCGCGAGCCAGTTCGTCGAGCGCCCCGAGGTGCGCTATGGCATTACCAGCATGTGCGTCGGCCTCGGCCAGGGCGGCACGATGATCTGGGAGAACCCGAACTTCGACAAGAAGGCAGCGAAGAAGGCCCGCGGATGACCGACTACTCCACCATCGACTTCTCCTCCCTCGTCGCCCTCGCGGGCGACGACGAGGTCGTCACCCACTCCTACGTGCGCGACGTCCCGCTCCCGTCGGGCAAGACCCTCGCGCTCGTCACGCT
>NZ_JBFUCL010000085.1:0-11823 GCF_056405255.1 Agromyces sp. P1_H4
GCACCGCCTCGGGTGGCACGTCGGCGCGGCGGCGCCAGGCCGTCGCGAACACGTCGGCCGCGAGGTCCTCGGCGTCCTGCCGCGGCCCCCGGCGGGCGAAGTAGCGGACGAGGGCCGTCGAGTGCTCGCGCACGACGGCGGTGAACCAGGCGACCTCGTCGGAGGTCGCGGGCTGGTCGGCGCCCTCGGGCATCGCCACCCCCTCGGTCGCGTCGGTGTCGGCTGCGGTGCTGGCGATCCTCACACCGGGTATGTGTCGGATCTGCCGCGAGTCTTGCACGGAACGACGGAATTCCTCGCGCGCGGGCGGTGGAGCGCCTCAGTCGAACATCGGGGTCAGGAACCTCCGCTCGTAGCGCCGGAAGCAGCGCGTCTCCGCGCCGAACCGGTTGGCCYCCACGCATTCGGGGTCGGTCGTCGCGGCGGTGCGGTACTGCTCGTACTCCGCCAGCGACGGGAACGTGAAGAGCGCGAACGCCTCATCGCTGTCGCCCTCGCTCGGCAGGAAGTAGCCGTGGTGCGTGCCGCCGAGCCGATTCACGAGGTGGATCCATCGCCGGCCGTACTCCTCGAAGTCGGAGAGCTTGTGGGGGTCGATCTCGTAGCGCAGGTGGATGGTGATCATGGGTCCACGCTCGCATCGATCGCGCGGCGGGACGGCGTGAATGCCTGCCAATCTTGCGAGACCGACCGCCGAGCTCGGCGGCCGCGAGCACCGCGCCCGAACACGGTCGGGCTCAGGCGGCGTCGAGGAACGCGATCACCGCGAGGACCCGGCGGTGCGCCGACGCGTCGTCATCGCCGAGGCCGAGCTTGGCGAGGATGCGGTGCACGTGCTTCTCGACGGTGCCCTCCGAGACCTGCAGGACGCGGGCGATGCCGACGTTCGAGCGGCCCTGCGCCATGAGGGAGAGCACCTCGCGCTCGCGAGMCGTGAGCTCCCCGAGCGGGTCGATCGACCGCTGGGCGCGCACGAGCTCCTGCACGAGCGCGGGGTCGATGACGGATTCCCCTGCGGCGACCCGTTCCAGGGCGGCCACGAACTCCTGCACCATCGTGACCCGCTGCTTGAGCAGGTACCCGATTCGAGGCCCGCTTCCGAGCAGCTCGATCGCGTGCTGGACCTCGACGTACGACGAGAGCACCACGATGCCGATGAACGGGTCGGCGGCCCGTACCGCAGTCGCCGCCACCAGTCCCTCGAGCGTGTGCGTGGGCGGCATCCGGATGTCGATGATCAGCAGTGCGGGGCGGTACTCCCGCGCGAGCTCGAGGAGCCGGGAGGCGTCGGGCGCCTGTGCCACCACGTCGAACCCCGAATGGGTGAGCAGGCTCGCGAGTCCTTCCCTGAGGAGGACGTCGTCGTCCGCGATGATCACCCGGGTTCCCGGCATCACGTCCCCTGAACGAATCTCGGCATCTGTGCCAGTCTGAGCGTGCACGGGGTTCGAGACAACAGGTTCGCCCATATCGAGGTGCCAGGTGAAGCAAGTCCCCCAGGACAGCGAGGTGCTCGCCGCCGAGCTGGCTGCCCTTCGGAACACCGCGGGCCTCATCGCGCAGGGCACCCCGGCCGTGGTCGTGCTCGAGAGCGTCGCACGCCATGTGGCGGCCTCGGTCGGCGCGGACTTCCTGGAGATCCTGCAGTTCGAGGGACATGACCGTCCCATGGTCGTCGGCGCGTGGGCCGCACGGCGCGACCGGATGGTCGACCTGGACCGCTGGCCGCTCGCGGTCGACGACCTCGCCCGGAATCTCTTCGGCGCACGGGCCCCCGTCCGGGAGGACCACCCGCATGCCGTGCACGACACCGCATCGTCGATCACCAGGCATCGGCACGGAGTGACGTCCTCCGTCGGCGTGCCCGTGCCGTTCCAGGACCACGCCTGGGGCGCGATCCTCGTGCACTCCGCCGGCGATCGGCCGCTCGCCCCCGAGACGGGACGCCTGCTGGCGGACTTCACCGAGCTCGTGACGTCGGCGGTGGCGAACAGCACCGCCCGGGCCGCCGTCACGGAGCTCGCGGCCGACCAGGCGGCGCTGCTCCGCGTCGCCGAGCTCGTCGCCCGCGAGGCGCCGACCGACGAGGTGTTCGCGGCCGTCGCGGAGGAGCTGGGCCGGCTCCTCGGCGCCCCGGGTGCCGAGATGCTCCGGCATGAGGCGAACGGCGCCACCACGTTCCTCGCACGCTGGGGATCGCTCGAGGCGGGGCTCCCGACGGTGGGAGTCCCCATCCTCGTCGCCGGACGGGTGTGGGGCGCCCTCGTCGTCGGCTCCGTCCGTGACTCGCCGCTCCCCGCGGACACGGACCGGCGCATGGCGAAGTTCGCGGACCTCGTAGCGGTCGCCCTCGCCAACCTGGAATCCCGGGAGGCGCTTCGCGCGCTGGCCGACGAGCAGGCGGCGCTCCGCCGAGTGGCCACGGTCGTCGCCCGGGAGGAGTGGCCCGTCACCTCCGCCACCATCGTCCGCGAGGTCGCGGTCCTGCTCGACGCGAAGGGTGCGGTGATGCTGCGGTACGAGCCCGACGAGACGATCACGGTGCTCGCCGCCTGGGGCGCCCCGGACATGACCGCCTACGTCGACCAGCGGTTGCCGTTCCAGGGCGACAACACCGCGGCGGAGGTCTGGCGCACCCGCCGCCCCGCCCGGCAGGAGGACTTCGACTACGCCGTCGGGGGCCTCGCCGAGCTCAGTCGACGCGAGGGGATCACGTGCGCGGTGGCGAGCCCGGTCATCGTCGAGAACCAGCTCTGGGGAGCGATCGTCGTCGTCACCAGCGGCCCCGAGCGCCTGCCCGACGACACCGAGGCTCGGATGGGACAGTTCACGGAACTCCTCGCCACCGCGATCGGCAACATGAAGTCGAGATCGGAGCTCGTCGCGTCACGGGCGCGAATCGTGCAGACCGCGGACCGGACCCGTCGACGCTTCGAGCGCGACCTGCACGACAGCATCCAGCAACGGCTCGTCAGCATCGCGCTGGACCTGCACGTGGTGGAGCAGTCCCTGCCGGCCGACCTCGAGTCCTCGCGAGCCCGGCTCGCCGGCGTCGCCACGCAGCTCGCCGACACCCTGGAGCACCTGCGTGAACTGTCCAGGGGGCTGCATCCCGCGATCCTCTCGGAGGGCGGACTCGCCCCCGCGGTTCGTGCCCTCGCCCGTCGATCGCCTGTCCCRGCGCAGCTGCGGATCGAGCCGCTCCCCCGGATGGCCGACCCCGTCGAAGTCGCCGCGTACTCCGTGGTCTCGGAAGCGCTCGCCAACGCCGGCAAGCACGCCGGCGCCACCCGGGTGGAGGTGGAGCTCCGGTGTCGCGACGGGCACCTGGAGGTGACCGTCACCGATGACGGACGCGGCGGCGCCGACCCCGCTCGGGGATCCGGGCTCACCGGGCTCGTCGACCGCGCCGAGGTGCTCGGCGGATCGGTCAGGGTACGCAGCCCGAAGGGGCGCGGCACGACGCTCGTCGCCACCTTCCCGCTCGCGGCACCCTGAGCGGCAGCCCCGCGACCGGGTCACCCGCCCCGGACGAGGTCCGCCTTCACGCTCGCCCCCATGCGAAGAGTGGTGCTGGCGGGCTCGACGCCGGCCGCATCGGCGGTGAGGCTGGGGGCTTCCCCGTTCGGCGCCAGCGCAAGGAGTCTCCATGAGCATCACGAGTCCGTCCCCGAGCCGGCCGACGGTGGTGCTCGTCCACGGCGCATTCGCGGAGTCCTCGAGCTGGGCCGGCGTCGTCACGCTGCTGCTCGACGACGGCTTCCCCGTGATCGCGGTCGCCAATCCGCTCCGCGGCGTGAGCACGGACGCCGAGTACCTCCGAGCCGTCCTCCGCGACGTCGCCGGCGACATCGTGCTGGTGGGCCACTCCTACGGCGGCACGGTCATCACGAACGCCGCGACCGGAAACCCATCCGTCAGGTCCCTCGTCTACATCGGGGGCTTCGCGCCCGACGAGGGAGAGAGCGCCGCACAGCTCGCGGGACGCTACGAGGGTGGGACGCTCGGCGACACGCTGACGGCGGTCGCCCTCCCCGACGGCGGGAACGACCTCTACATCGTGCAGGACAAGTACCGCGCGCAGTTCGCCGCCGACTCGTCGGAACGGGATGCGGCGGTCATGGCGGTGACCCAGCGGCCCATCGTCGAGGCGGCCCTGAACGAGGCATCCGGAACACCGGCGTGGAAATCGATCCCCTCGTGGTTCCTCTTCGGGTCCGACGACCGGAACATCCCGGCCGCCAGTCACCGGTTCATGGCGGAACGCGCAGGCTCGCGCCGCACCGTCGAGCTGCAGGGCGGCTCGCACAGCGTCGGCGTGCCCGAGGCCGCGAGCGTCGTCGCCCTCATCCGCGAAGCGGCCGCCGCCGCGAGCGCACCGGCGGCCGGGTAGGCGTCCCGCCGGTGGACGTCGCTCGAGTGGCCGGGGCGGGTGTCGGGACGAGTGCCGGCGCGCATGTGTCGGTCGCCGCCGTCGTGGCGGAGGGGCGCTTCGTGTTCGTGTCGGGCCAGAGCCCGACCCGCGACGGCACCCTCGTCGGCGGCACCATCATCGAGCAGACCCAGGCCGTGCTGGAGAACCTCGCGGCGATCCTGAGATCCGCCGGCGCACGACTCGACGACGTGGTCAAGTGCGGGGTCTTCCTCGCCGACCTCGACGCCCTGCCGGAGTTCGACGAGGCCTACGCCGGAGCGTTCGGCGCGCACCTCCCCGCCCGCACCACCGTCGGGGTCGCACTGCCCGGCTACGCGGTGCAGATCGACTGCATCGCCATCGTGCCCGGCGCCCCGCCGGAGCCACCCACCACGCTCCACCCACCACTGCCCGACTGAAGGAAGACGAAGATGGCCACCACATCAGAACCCACGACCGTCGTGCTCGTGCACGGCGCATTCGCCGACGCGGGAAGCTGGGTCCCCGTCATCGAGCGACTCCTCGCCGCCGGCGTTCCCGTTCGCGCACCGGGGCTGCTCATGCGGGGCCTCCGCTCCGACTCCGACTACATCGCGAGCGTGATCTCCCAGATCCCCGGCCCGGTGCTCGCTGTGGGGCACTCCTACGGAGGTGCGGTGATCTCCAACGCCGCCACGCAGGCGTCGAACGTGAAGGGACTCGTGCTGGTGTCGGGATTCGCCCCTGAGGAGAACGAGGCCCTGGGCGAGGCCGAGGGAACCTCCCGCGACAGCGCCCTCGGACCGGCACTCGTCCAGGCGCAGTTCCCCACGGGGGTCGGCGACGAGACGGCGATCGAGCTGTACGTCGACATCGCGAAGTTCTCTGCGGTGTTCGCGGCCGACCTCCCCGAGGCGCAGGCGAACGCCTTCGCGGTATCGCAACGACCCATCGCCGCCTCGGCGTTCGACGAGAAGTCGGGACGGCCCGCCTGGAAGCACCTGCCGACCTGGTCCGTCGTCGCCACCGGCGACAAGGCGGCCGGCTCCGACGTGCTGCTCTCCATGGCGCGCCGCGCGAACGCCGAGCTGCTCGAGCTCGAGGGCTCGCACCTCATCATGGTCTCCCAGCCGGAACCGGTGACCGACGTCATCCTCCGCGCGCTCGAGAAGGTCGGCGAGTCGCGATGAGCGAGGCGGAGCCGGTCGACGAGCTGGCGACCAAGCTGAAGCGCACCGAACTGCAGCACCAGGCCTCGTCGATCCCGGGCAGGGACATCGTGCAGGTCCTCACCGAGATCCCGGTCGGGGTCGAGTCCGGCTGGCACACCCACCCGGGTGAGGAGATCGGCTATATCCTCGCCGGCACCGTGGAGATGCGCGTCGAGGGTGCGCCGACCCTGCTGCTGAACGCCGGCGACCCGTTCCTGATGCCGCCGGGCACCGCCCACAACGCGCGCGACCTCGGCCCGGGCACGGGGATGATGCTCTCGACCTACCTCGTCGACCCGACGCAGTCGCTGGCCACGTTCGTGCACGTGGACTGAGCCGGCGGCGGGGTCGGGGTGAGCAGCGAGGGAGCGGGATGAGCGGGGGTCCGGGATGAGTGCACAGTACGGATGCATCGCCTTCACCGACGACGTCCGGCGCGTGCAGTCGGACTACGGGAGCGCGGAGTTCTACGCCCGCATCGCCGAACGCGGGCTCGCGGCATCCGGCCACGACCCGCTCGGCCCGCGTGAGTCCGAATTCCTCGGCGCCCTCGACGGCTTCTACCTGGCCACGGTCGGGGAGACGGGGTGGCCGTACGTGCAGTTCAGGGGCGGCCCGCCGGGCTTCATCCAGGTGCTCGATCGGCACACCATCGCGTGGGCCGACTACCGCGGCAACCTCCAGCACGTCTCCACCGGCAACCTCGACGGTGACGACCGGGTCTCGTTGATCGGCGTGGACTATACCGCCCGCCGCCGGTTGAAGCTGTTCGGCATGGCGCGGGTCGCGCGAGCGCACGCAGGCGGCGACGACGGCGCGAGCGACGACGGCGACCTCGTCGCCCGCCTCGCCGACGCCGCCGAAGCCGGAGCGACGGTGGAGGCGGCATTCGTCGTCACGGTGGTGGCCTTCGACTGGAACTGCCCGCAGCACATCCCCCGCCGTGTGACGGTCGGATGGTCCGACGGGACGCCGCGCGGATGAACCCGGTGAGCGCCGTCGTCTGGACCGTCGCGTTCGTCGTCGTGACGGTCTCGGTGACGGGCCTGACCCGCCGCCTGAACTGGTCGGCGCCCGTCGTGCTCGTCGTCGTCGGCGGGATCGCGTCGTTCATCCCCGTCGTCCCGGTCGTGCGCGTCGAGCCCGAGCTGGTGCTCTACGGCGTGCTGCCTCCGCTGCTGTTCGCACAGGCCGTGCGGACCTCGTTCCTCGACGTGCGCCGGCGACGTGACAGCATCCTCATCCTCTCGGTCGGGACGGTCGCCTTCACGGTGGTCGTCGTCGGGTTCACGACGTCGTTGCTGCTCCCTGCCATCGGGCTCGCCGCCGCGTTCGCGTTCGCGGCGGTCATCGCGCCCACGGACACCGTCGCCGTCACCTCCGTGACCGGCCGCCTCGCGCTGCCACGACGGGTCGTCACCGTGCTCGAGGGCGAGAGCCTCTTGAACGACGCCGCGGCGCTCGTGGCACTCAACGCCGCGATCGCCGCGATGACGATGCTGCTCAGCCCGCTGCTCGTCACTGGGGCGTTCCTGCTGGCCGTCGTCGGTGGCGTCGCCGTCGGCCTGGCGATCGGCTGGACGATGGCGTTCATCCGCTCGCGCCTCCGATCGCCCGTCCTCGACACGAGCCTCGCCCTCATCACGCCGTACCTCGCCTTCATCGCCGCGGAGGCCGTGCTGGGTTCCGGGGTGCTCGCCGTCGTCATCGCGGGGTTGTACCTGGGGTACCGGTCGCCGGTCGTGCAGTCCGCCGAGGCGCGGATCGCCGAGTCGGTGAACTGGCGGACCATCCAGTTCCTCCTCGAGAACGCCGTGTTCCTGTTCATCGGGCTCAACCTCGCGAGCATCCTGCAGGGCGCCGTCCGGACCGGCCCTGACCTCTGGGCGACCATCGGCATCTGCAGCGTGGTGTTCGTGGCGCTCGTCGTCTCCCGGTTCGTGTTCGTGCTCGCCGTCGCCTGGTTCTTCCGACGAGGCCCGCGGCGGCTGCGCCGGCAGCACGTGCAGTGGAAGAACGCGGTCGTCATCGCCGCGGCGAACGTGCGCGGCGTCGTCACCCTCGCAGCCGTCTTCCTACTCCCCGAGATGACACCAGACCGGGAGTTCCTGCAGTTCGTCGCCTTCGTCATCGTCGTCGCCACCCTCGTCAGCGGGTTGGCGCTCCCCCTGCTCGTCCGGCGCCTGCACCTCCCGCCGCCGAACGCCGCCCAGGAGCAGATGGAACGCGAGACCCTGATGGCCGAGGCGCACGCGGCAGGACTCGCCCGTCTCGAACTGGAGACGGGCGAGGCCGACGAGGAGCGCGTCGTCTCGCAGCTCCGGGCGAACGCCACCCTCATCTCCGACTCGCTCGCACATCCGGTGACCGCTCCGGCATCCGAGTCCTTCCTCGCGGCGTACGCGCGGCTTCGGCGCGAGATGATCACCGAGGAACGCCAGGCCGTCCTCGCCGCCAGGAGCGAGGGCCGGTTCCCCGAGACCGCGGTGAAGTTCGTCCTTCGAGCCATCGATGCAGAGGAGCTCTCATTGAATGCCATCACCAAGGCTCCGGATGCCGCCGCGCCGCGTCCCGAGCCGGCCGACACCCGTTCGCCGAGCAGGCGTGGCCATGTCTGACTGGGCGTCCGGCACCGCCTCGACGGGCGCGGACCAGCGCAGCCGGTGCGCGTGGGCCACCGCGCATGAGCGCGACGAGGCCCTCCTCGCCTATCACGACCATGAGTGGGGCACGCCGGGTGGGACCGAGAGCGCCGTGTTCGAGGCGCTCACCCTCGGGATCTTCCAGGCCGGCCTCGGATGGCTCACCGTGTTCCACAAGCGCGCTGCGTTCCGGGCCGCCTTCCACGACTTCGATCCGGCGCGGGTCGCGCGGATGGACGACGCCGACGTCGCCGTGCTGCTGCAGGATCCCGGGATCATCCGCAACGAGGCGAAGATCCGGTCGACCCTCCGCAATGCCGCGGTCGTGGCGGCGTCGGAGTTCGCCCTCGCGGACCTGGCGATTGGCACCGGACCGCGCGAGCACCAGCGCCCGTCACCGGGGGCCGCCGTGCCCTCGCACACCCCCGAGTCGGAGGCGCTGAGCCGGCGCCTGAAGGCGGAGGGATACGTGTTCATCGGTCCGACCAGCGCCTACGCCTTCATGCAGGCGATCGGCGTGGTGAACGATCACGTCGTCGGCTGCTTCCGCGGCGACGAGCTCGAACGATGATGTCGACTCGCGTACCCTGAAGCCGGGCCGGCATTCGCGCCGACCGACGGAAGGCTCCGCGTGAACATCACCCTGCTTCGACGGTTCGTCGCCGTGGCCGAGGAGCTGCACTTCCCGCGCGCCGCGGACAAGCTCGGCATCCCGCTCGCGTCGCTCTACTCGTCGATCGACAAGCTCGAGGCGGAGATCGGGCAGCCGTTGTTCACCCGGCAGGGCGAGACACAGCTCACGAAGGTCGGTGTGCTCTTCCTCGAGGAGGCTCGGAACGAGATCGCCGCGGCGCCCGCTGCCCCCGAGAAGCCCGTCGCGAAGGCCGGCGGCAAGGCGAAGGCCTCGAAGGGCAAGGGCCGCGCGCCCATCGTGAAGGGCCAGCCGAAGCCGTACAAGAAGCGCCAGGGTCGCTGAGCAGCCGAGCCTCGCTGGAGCAGACGCCGAACGGGCGGACTCACCTCGCGGAGGGCTCGGGCACGATCGTCAAGCCGAGCACGGAACTGGCGGTTTCCTCCAGTTTCACCAGCCACGCTTCGTTCAGGCTGGGCCGACGGTTGCCGAAGTACACGAATTCAAGTGGCGTCGACGGTGAGATCCACGCCGTCACCGTTCGCCCGGGCGCGCTCAGCGTCATCGGGAAGGACTGCCGTTGCTCCATCTTCCGCAGGATGACGACCTGCAGGTGCGCCAGGGTCCGATCGTCGATTTCGGCCGTCGAGACGTTCGCATAGATGAATCGCCCCACGGGACACCCGCTCTCTTGTGAGAAGCAATCTCTCACACACCGGGCGCGGCCGGCAGGGACTTGACGCAGCGAGAAGCGTGACGACGTGGCGTCAGCGCGGCATCAGACGTTGAAGCGGAACTCCACGACGTCGCCGTCCTGCATGACGTAGTCCTTGCCCTCCATGCGGGCCTTGCCCTTGGCGCGGGCCTCGGCGACGGAGCCGGTGGCGACGAGGTCGGCGAACGAGATGACCTCGGCCTTGATGAAGCCGCGCTCGAAGTCGGTGTGGATGACGCCCGCGGCCTGCGGGGCCTTCCAGCCCTTGTGGATCGTCCACGCGCGCGACTCCTTCGGGCCGGCCGTGAGGTACGTCTGCAGGCCGAGCGTGTCGAAGCCCACACGGGCGAGCTGGTCGAGGCCCGACTCCTCCTGGCCGGTCGAGGCGAGCAGCTCCGCGGCGTCGGCGGGGTCGAGATCGATGAGCTCGGACTCGATCTTCGCGTCGAGGAAGACGGCCTCGGCGGGGGCGACGAGCGCGGCGAGCTCGGCCTTGCGCGCGGCGTCCGTCAGCACCGCCTCGTCGACGTTGAAGACGTAGATGAAGGGCTTCGCGGTGAGCAGGCCGAGCTCCCTGACGGGCTCGAGGTCGACGGATGCCGCGGAGAGCGGCGTGCCCTTCTGCAGCACCTCGAGCGCCTCGTTCGCCGCGGTCAGCACCGACGGGTCGAGCTTCTTGCCCTTGACCTCCTTCTCGAAGCGCGGGATCGCGCGCTCGAGGGTCTCGAGGTCGGCGAGGATCAGCTCGGTGTTGATGGTCTCCATGTCGGACTTCGGGTCGACGGTGCCCTCGACGTGCACGACGTCGGAGTCCTCGAAGCCGCGCACGACCTGCGCGATGGCGTCGGCCTCGCGGATGTTCGCGAGGAACTTGTTGCCGAGGCCCTCGCCCTCGGACGCGCCGCGCACGATGCCGGCGATGTCGACGAACGACACGGCGGCGGGCAGGATGCGCTCGGAGTTGAAGATGCCGGCGAGCGTCTCGAGCCGCGGGTCGGGCAGGTTCACCACGCCGATGTTCGGTTCGATCGTCGCGAAGGGGTAGTTCGCCGCGAGCACCTGGTTCTTGGTGAGCGCGTTGAACAGGGTGGACTTGCCGACGTTGGGCAGGCCGACGATGCCGATAGTGAGAGCCACGGGGGTCTATCGTACCCGGCGGCTCACCGGGGCATTTCCCCCGCTCGTGCACCGCGGTCGGCGGTCGGGGCCACGCCGGCGCTCAGTGCGGACCCTCGGCGGCATCCGGGACCGCACTGAACGAGCGCGCGAACGCTGGTGCGCGTGTTCCCCGCGGTCGTATGCTGCGCGCAGAGGGAATCGAGCGTCACTCAGTTTCGAGCGGCGACGACGCACGCGAGGGGGGCGGCGATGTCCGCCACGGGCAGGCGAACGCGCGGATGCCGCGCGTGGAGGGCCAGGCGATGACGCCGGCACTCGCCGCGATCGGCGCGCGTGGCGCCGTGCGGATCGTGGGCGCACCGGATGCCGCGGGCTGGGCGCTCCCCAGCGACGGACGCGAGCTCGCCCGAGCCGGTCTCGTGGGCACCGGCGGCGACGCACCCGTGCTGCTGCTCGTGCTCGATCCCGAGGTCGACCTGCGCCGGGTGGTGATGTTCGTGCAGCTCGGCGACCTGCTCTGCACGTTCCGGCCGACGGGCGACGACCCCGACGCACTCGAGGTGGCGCTGCCGTTCCGCGTCGGCGGCGCCGTCGGGCTCGTCGTCGCCGTCGAGTGCGCGACCGAGGCCGAGGCCGAGGAGCTGGCCCGACGGTACGACGCCGCGCGCGCCGATGCCGAAGCGGGGCCGCCGCCGGTCGGCGCCGAGCCGCCTGAGGATGCAGCGGCCGCCGAGCCGGCACCCGATGCCGCGGTGCCCCCGGTCGAGGCGGCGCCGCCGCCGTTGTCGCGGTCGATCCCATTCCCCGCGCCCGCACCGTCCGTCCCCAGCCCTGCACCCGCACCCGCGCCGGGGCCCGTACCGGCTCCCGGTCCCGTCGTCAGCGGCGGCGGTGGTCCGGCCCCCGAGGAACCCCCGTCGCCGCGCACCCTGGCGCACGTGCACGCCGAGATGCCGCGGCGCGTCGCCGTCGACGCCGAGGTCGAGGTGCGGTTCCGGCTCAGCAGGCGCCGGCTCGAGGCATCCGCCGGCACCAGCAGCACGACCCAGTCGATCCGCATCGACGCCGCACGCGACCTCACCGTGACCATCGCCCTGCGCGGATTCCGCCTC
>NZ_JBFUCL010000086.1:0-11783 GCF_056405255.1 Agromyces sp. P1_H4
TTGCTACAGTGAGCGCATCGCGGGTGCGACGGCGCCCGGAAGGAGCGCGATCATGAGCAGCACGACTCCCGGATCCGACCCGGAACAGCGGCCCGACCCCGACGCGGTCGACGACCGCGCGGAGGTGTCCGGTCCGGGCGAGACCGACCCGGCGGACACGGCCGCGTACGAGCCCGCCGAACCGCTCACGGAGCCCGCCGCGGCATCCGACACCCCTGAGGCCGACGACACGGCTGAGATGTCGACGCCCGGGGCGGCCGAGGTCCCCGTCGATGCGGACACGACGACCGCCGCGGATGCCGATGCGACCGCCGCCGAGCCCGACTACGTGTACGAGGCGGAGCCCGCCGCGGCCGAGCCCGTCGTGGCGGAGCCCGAGCCCGCGTCGACCAGCCGGCTCGACGAGGCCGTGGAGCGCGCGAACGCGGTGCCCGTGGCATCCGACCCCAACGACGTCGGCGACCGGGACGTGCCCGCGCCCATCGCCGCAGGAGCGGTGCGCCGAGAGACCTACGTGCCGTCCGCGACCGTCGCCACGGGAGCCGCAGGCGCCGCCACCCTCGCCCCCGAGCCCGACCTCGCGCCCGCGGCCGCCGTCGCGGCCCCCGCGCCGCAGACCGTGTACGTGCAGGCCCCCACGCCGCCGAAGGTCCGCAGCAACCGCGGATTCGGCGTGCTCGTGGCCCTGGTCGGCACCGTCGTGTTCGCCCTGCTCTACGCCGGCGTGTCCTACCTGATCCTCCTCGGACGCGGGGACGTCGCCCAGGCGTCGTCGGTGTTCACGCAGTTCCTCCTCCAGCCCGTCTTCTGGGTGCCGGTGCTCGCCTGCTTCGTCGGCTTCGCCGTTCTCGCGCTGATCGTGAACCGCGGCCCGTGGTGGTGCTACGCGGTGTTCAGCCTGCTGGTCGGCGCATTCGTGTACCTCTCCTACATCGGCGCGGCGCTGCTCACGGTGCAGGCGTGGACCTTCACGCTCGACCAGGCGAACGACTTCGTCGCGCAGCGCTGGGTCGACCCGTTCGCGATCGTCGCGGGCATCATCGCCCTCGAGGTGCCGATCTGGTTCGGCGGCTGGATCGCGTCGCGCGGGCGCGCCGTCTCCGAGCGCAACCGCCTCGCGCGCGAGGCGTACGACCGGGAGCTCGCCGCAGGCCCGCAGCCGCAGCGCGCCTAGTCCGCCCGGTACGCTGCTGTGTCGGGGATGGTGACCCCTCCCCATCGACAGTGCAGCCCCGATGGCCTTGGGTGGCTCTGTACCCTGCGCACCCGAGGAGCGATGTGAGCATCACGATGCACGTCGACGACGAGCCGACCCCGGGCATCGGTCCCGACGGACGTCCCGACCCCGCCTACGCGCGTGCGCTCGGTCTCGTGCCGGCGCCCGCGGGCCGGCGTGCGGCCGCGTTCGCGCTCGACGCGACCGCGTGGGTCGTGCTCGCGGTGCCGGCGGTCATCGGGTCCGTCATGCTCGCCGGCCTCGTGGTCGGCCAGACGCAGCTGCCGGATGCCGCGACGCTCGCGCTCCCGGTCGTGCTCCTGGGCGTGGGCGAGCTCCTCCTCCTGGTGTTCGGACTCGTGCAGCTCGTCCTGCATGGCCGTCGGGGAGTGACGCTCGGCAAGGCGAGCCTCGGCATCCGCTCGGTGCGCGTGACCACCTTCGGCCCCGCCGGCTTCTGGCGCGTGGTGCTGCGGGTGCTCGTGCTGTGGGCGTCGTGGGTCGTGCTGCCGCTCGCCGGCCCGGCCGTCCTCTTCGCCTCGTCGGCGTGGGACCCCGAGTCCCGCGGGCGCAGCTGGCTCGACCGCATCGGCCGCTGCTGGGCCGTCGACATCCGCAACGGGCTCGACCCCTTCGACGCCAAGGCGCTTCGCCATGCCCGCCGCCAGGTCGAGGCCGGCGCGCGCGAGCCCGAGGCGCCCCTGCCGTCACTCGCCTCCGACCGGCCCGTCGGCGACGGACTCTTCATCCCGTCGGCACGGTCGAGCTCGGGCGTCGTGTCCCCATCGCCCTCGGAGGCCGGTGCCTGGGCCCCGCCGCCGCTCGTGCCGGTCGCCGACGCGGCGTCTGCGCCGGGTTCCCCGCGGAGTGCGGTCGTCGCCACCGCATCCGCCACCGCACCCGCCACCGCACCCGCGCTGCGCTCGGAGATCGTGCTCGTCTTCGACGACGGCACCCGGCTGCCCGTCTCCGAGCCCGGGCTCCTCGGTCGGAGCCCGGCCGTCGCGCCGGGGGAGTCGCCCGTGCGACTGGTGCCCCTCGTCGACGAGAGCATGCGCATCTCCAAGACGCACGCGGCCTACGGCGTCGACGACGGCGCCCTCTGGGTGTCCGACCGCTCGTCCAAGAACGGCACGTTCGTGGAGCTGCCCGACGGCACATCCCGCCAGCTGACCCCGGGCATCCGCACCCCGGTGCCGGCCGGCGCCACGGTGGCCCTCGGCGGACGACGATTCACCGTGACCGTGGCATCCGGAGGCACTGCATGAAGCTCAAGCTCGGACTCCGGCGACACAGCGGGTCGCCGGTGGACGTGATGGTCACCGCCGACTCGACCGCCACGGTGCAGGACATCGCGCACGCGATCCTGACGAACGACCCCCAGACGGCACGACTCGGCGGCGCGGCCGGCGTCGGCGTGGTGACGCTCGCGGTCGCGCCGCCGACGTCGACCGAGCCCACGATGCTGGACCCCGAGCTGCCGATCGGGGATGCGCCGATCGGATCCGGATTCAATGCGGCCGTCGTGCCGCACAGCCCCCGTTCCGCTCGTGCGTCCGAGGGCGCGGCGGCCGTCATGCGGGTGCTCGGTGGCCCCGACGCCGGCCGCGAGTTCCCGCTCCGTCGGGGCAACAGCGTCATCGGTCGTGCGACGGGCGTCGACGTGCTGCTCAACGATCCGCTCGTCTCGAAGCGGCATGCCCGGATCGAAGTGGACCAGACGGTCGAGCTCGTCGACCTCAACTCCGCGAATGGCCTCATCGTCGACGGCGGCCTCGTGCAGCGGGTGCGGGTCTCACCCGGGCAGGTGGTGACGATCGGCGACAGCGAGGTCTCGTTCACGCTCGTCGCGGGCACGGATCACGCACCGGATCCCGTGCTCGAGCGCGGCGGTGCCCTCATGTTCAACCGGTCGCCGCGCGTCGAGGCACGCTATCCCGGCATGGAGCACAAGCATCCCGTCGTTCCGAGCGAGGCGGAGCCGAGGCTCTTCCCATGGCCCATGATCGTCGCGCCCATGATGCTCGGGCTGGCCATGTTCTTCATCACCCGGAACCCGTTCTCGCTGTCGATCGTCGCCATGTCGCCGCTGATGATGTTCGGCAACTTCATCGGCCAGCGCACCCAGCAGGGGAAGAAGTTGCGGCTCGAGGTCGACACCTTCGAGGAGCAGCTCGAAGAGCTCGAGGAGACCCTGGCGCGTGAGACGCTCGTCGAGCGCGAGCGCCGGCATGCCGAGGCACCCGCTGTGGCGACGGTCTACGAGGCGGCGATGCGGCTCGGCCCGCTCCTCTGGACCCGACGACCCGAGCACTGGAACTTCCTCGCCCTGCGCCTGGGGATCGGCGCGGCGAGGAGCCGCAACACCATCCAGGCGTCCAACGAGCAGAAGGGCATCGTGCGATATGCCCGGCAGGTGGATGCGCTGCGCCGACGGCACGAGACCATCGACGAGGTGCCGCTCGTCGAGATGCTGCCGCACGCGGGCGCCATCGGCATCGCCGGCCCCCGCCATCTCGCGGCGGACGTGCTTCGAGGCATCGGCATCCAGATCTTCGGCCTGCACGCGCCGAACGAGCTGATCACCGCCGCCATCGTCGGTCCGGCGTGGGCGAAGGAACTCGAGTGGATGAAGTGGCTCCCGCACACCACGAGCCCTCGCTCGCCCTTCGCCGACCTCGCCCTCGCCGACAGCCAGTCGGCCGGGACCGCGCTGCTCAACGGCCTCGAGGAGGCCATCCTCGGGCAACTGTCGGGAACGCCGAGTCGGCGCGGACCCCTCAGCGAGGAGGCGACCACGATGGCGCTCGGGGCCAGGGTCGGCGAAGGCAACGGGAGTGGGAGCGAGCTCGAGGGCGATCTCGCACTGGTGCTCATCGCCTCGAACGATGCACCCGTCGACCGGCCGCGCCTCACCCAGGTCATCGAACGCGGCGCCGACGCGGGCATCTTCACCGTGTTCCTCGCCCCGACGGTCGAGTCGCTCCCGGCCGCGTGCCGCACCTACATCGATGCCACCGAGGGCTTGGACCGAGCTCGCGTGGGCTTCGTCCGGGCCGGCGAGGAGCACGAGGGCATCGTCGTGGAAGGCGTCTCCAACGAATACGCCGAGGTGTTCGCGAAGCGGCTGGCGCCCGTCGTCGACTCGAGTTCGGTCACCGCCGACTCGAGCGACCTGCCCCCCAGCGTGTCGCTGCTGAAGCTCCTCGGCCCCGACCTGGCTGCGCAGCCCACCGCGGCGATCGAGCGCTGGCGGCAGAACAACTCGATCCTCGATCGGTCACGCGGTCCTCGTCCACGCCTGAAGCGGGCCGGCACGCTGAAGGCGTTCGTCGGGCAGGGGAGCCCCGACGCGATGTCGCTCGACCTCCGCACGCAAGGTCCGCACGCCCTGGTCGGCGGAACGACCGGCTCCGGCAAGTCGGAGTTCCTCCAGGCCTGGGTGCTCGGCATGGCCGCCGAGTACAGCCCCGATCGCGTGACCTTCCTCTTCGTCGACTACAAGGGCGGATCGGCGTTCGCCGACTGCGTGGAGCTGCCCCACTGCGTGGGCCTCGTGACCGACCTGAGTCCCCATCTCGTGCGCCGTGCGCTCACGAGCCTCCGCGCCGAACTCCATCACCGCGAGCACCTGTTCAATCGCAAGAAGGCGAAGGACCTCCTCGAGCTCGAGAAGCGGCAGGATCCCGAGACGCCGCCGGCCCTGGTCCTCGTCATCGACGAGTTCGCCGCCCTTGCGGGCGAGGTCCCCGAGTTCGTGGACGGCGTCGTCGACATCGCCCAGCGCGGACGGTCGCTCGGCATCCACCTGATCATGGCGACGCAGCGGCCGGCGGGCGTGATCAAGGACAACCTGCGTGCGAACACCAACCTGCGGGTGGCGCTGCGGATGGCCGATGTCTCCGATTCCAACGATGTCGTGGGCGACCCCGTCGCCGGCACCTTCGACCCGTCCATCCCCGGCCGCGGTATCGCCAAGACCGGCCCTGGGCGGCTCGTCCCGTTCCAGTCGGGCTACGCCGGCGGCTGGACGAGCGATGCGCCCGCAGTGGCCCAGGCGAAGGTGGCCGAACTTCGCTTCGGCTCGACGCAGGTCTGGGAGTCGGCCACCGACGACGAGCCCGACACCCACGAGGGCGACCTCGGACCGAACGACCAGCGGCGCATCGTCGCGAATCTCGTCGCGGCCGCATCCGCCGCGGGCGTCCCCTTGCCGCGCCGGCCATGGCTCGACGACCTGAAGACGACGGTCGACCTGCGCGAACTGCCACTCGACGGTGACGGCCGCATCCCGCTCGGGCTCGCCGACATCCCCGAGCGGCAGGCGCAGGAGCCGGTGTTCTTCGAGCCCGACACCGACGGCCATCTCCTGGTCTACGGCACGAGCGGCGCCGGAAAGACCGCCGCCCTCCGCACGATCGCGACGGCGGTGGGCGCGGCGCCCGAGGCCGGCACCGCGACGGTCTACGGGCTCGACTTCGGCACGGGTTCGCTTCGCTCGATCGAGGCGCTCCCGCACGTGGGATCCGTGGTCTCCGGCGACGACGTCGAACGGGTGCAGCGGATGCTTCGCACGATCCGGGGCATGCTCGACGACCGTGCGAAGCGATTCTCGGCCGTGAACGCGGGAAGCCTCAGCGAGTACCGAGAACTGGCAGTCCGGCCGCGAGAGCCCCGGATCCTCCTGCTCATCGACGGATTCGGCACGTTCAAGCAGGAGTGGGAGAGCACGGCGGCGCGCTCCGCGTTCTACAACATCTTCATGCGGGTGCTGGGCGAGGGCCGTCCCCTCGGCATCCATGCCGTCGTGAGCGCCGACCGGTACGGTGCCGTGCCCACCGCCGTCAGCGCCAACGTCAGCCGCCGCATCGTCCTGCGAATGTCCGATGAGGGCGCCTATTCGATCCTCGGCGCGCCGAAGGACGTGCTCAACGAGCGGAGCGCTCCCGGGCGCGCGATCGTCGACGGGTTCGAGACCCAGCTCGCCGTCATGGGCGGAACGGCCAACGTCGCCCAGCAGACCACCGCGCTCCAGGCGTTCGGTGCCGAGCTCCGCGCGCGCGGCGCCGTCGAGGCCGGGGAGATCGGCGCCCTGCCGACCGAGTTGGACATCACCGCCCTTCCCGATGCCGTGGACGGCCAGCCCGTCCTCGGTGTCTCGGAGGACATCCTCGGCCCGCGAGGATTCGAGCCCGTGGGCACCTTCGTCGTCACGGGGCCGCCGCGAAGCGGGAAGTCGACGGCCTTGCGGGCGCTGGCCACCTCCATGGCGCGGTTCGATCCCGACGCGAAGTTCTTCCACTTCGGTGGTCGGCGGGCGGTGCTCCGGGACTTCCGTCCGTGGGTCCGGTCCGCGGGGAGCGTCGAGGACGCCCGGGCACTCGCCAAGGAGCTCACGGGCATCGTCGGCGACGAGACCGTTCCCGGCCGGATCGTGATCGTGATCGAGAACGTCACGGAGTTCGCGGACTCCGACGCCGAGCGTCCGCTCAAGGAGCTCTTCCAGGCGATCAACCGGAGCGACCACTTCCTCATGGGCGACGGAGACGTGAGCCAGCTCGGGTCCGGATACGGCTTCATCGGGGACTTCAAGGGAGGCCGCCGCGGCATCGTGCTGAAGCCCGACACGTACGACGGCGATGCGGTCTTCAAGGTGCCGTTCCCGCGCGTGCAGCGCCACGAGTTCCCTGAGGGCCGCGGACTGTTCGTGGAGAACGGACGCGCCCTGACCGTGCAGTTGCCGTTCGTCGCCGCCGACTGACACGTCGGCCGGCGCGCGACCGGGGGTGGGGACCGCTCCCCATTGAGTACCGGCTTGACCCCCCAATACGGTGGAACCCGGATGGTCCGCAGGGGGCCGAAATCAGAAGAGAAAGGCCGATAATGGCTGACTTCAAGGCGACGTACTCCGAAATGGAAGCGATGGCGGGCAAGCTCGAACAGGGCCGCGAGGACATCGCCGACATCCTCCGCCAGCTCAAGCAGGGCGTCGACACGCTGCTCGGCGACGACTTCAAGACCGAGCACGCCTCGGGCAAGTTCGGCGAGGGCTACACCGAGCTCACGACCGGACTCGAGTCGGCGATCGACGGCATCCGCGACATGGGCGACTCGCTGCGCAAGATGCAGCAGGCGATCAAGGACACCGACGCCGCGCTCGCCGGGCAGTAGCACCCGCGCTCAGGGGAGGGCGTTCGCCCTCCCCTGAGGCGTGGCACTCCCAGCACACCACCTTCTCGTCGAACAGGACATGGCAATGGCCGATGTGTACATCAAGGTCGATCACCTGAACCGGCTGAACGGCTCGCTCAAGCAGATCCTCGTGGAGTTCGCGGATGCCGCGAAGCGCACCGATGCCCTCCAGGACATGATCGGCCGTCCCGACGGACGCGGCAGCCTCCGCGATCGGACCCACGAGTTCGAGGGTGGCTGGGACGACCGTCGCAACGCGCTGATCCAGAAGCTCACCGGCATCCAGGCCGCAGTGGAGAGCACGTGCACCGGATGGCAGGACTTCGACCTCGAGGCGGCGGACAGCCTCAAACTGCAGGAGAACGACGGCGCGAACCTGCCGACGCGATGACGGGGAGTGGAAGATGAGTGAACTGCGGACGCACCGCGGTCATCGGGTCGAGGTGCTCGAGGGCAACGCACAGGGGGTCATCGATCGAGGCAAGGAGATCGAGGACCTCGGGGAGCAGATGATCGGCGCGGCCGATGTGCTGCGCGAGATCGGCGACGGCGCCAGCGAAGAGCGAGGCCGTTCGATCGAGAAGATCCGCGACGAGGTGGGTGACGCGCACGCCGAGCTCCGCAAGGCCGGCGAACGCTACAAGCCGACCGGCACGGTCATGAAGACCTACGGGTCCAAGCTGGCCGATGTGCAGGCGGCCATGCGCACGATCGTGACCGACGCGCTCGACGCGAAGTCCACGCTCGACAGCAAGCGGCACGCGGCAGCGACCGCGGCGCAGACGGCGTCGAACGCGCCCGATCCCGACCCGACCGATCCCACCGCCCTCGAGCGTCAACGTCGGCTCGACGAGGCGGCGACCGACTCCCAGGGCGCGGTACACAGTGCGGAGGCCGACCTCGACGCGCAGTTCGCCCTGTTCGACTCGCAGTGGGACACCTGGGACGAGGCGTACGAGACGGCGCTGCGTGGCATCACGGATGCGACGGAGGGCAATGTCAGCGACGACTGGACCGACAACCTGGCGGGCGTGGTCGAGGTCGTGCTCGAGGTGCTCACCTGGGTCGGCGTGGCACTGGCGATCGCGGCCATCATCATCGGCGGACCGTTCATCGCCGTCATCGCGGCCATCGTCGGCGTCATCGCGCTCATCGGCACGCTGTTCCTCTACGCCAAGGGCCGCAAGGGCCTCGGCGACGTCGCATGGGCCGTGGTCGGGGTGCTGCCGTTCGGCAAGCTCGGCAAGCTCTTCCAGTCGGGCAAGCGGCTGACGGCGATCAAGGAGTTCCTCGGTGGCCCCTACCTCGAGATCGCCACGCCGCTCCGGCGCATCACGGCGTTGCGCGGATTGACCAATCCGGCCAGTCTCCGGGCGGGCGGCAACCTCGGAAGCCGCGCCGCCTCGGGCCTGGCATCGCGGCTCGGCCGCGATTTCTCGGTCTTCCAGGGCGCAGGTCCGAAGAACATCCTCAACCGCATCATCGGCGGGTCCAGCCGGGGGTACTCCCTCTCGATCGCGCAGAACTTCGCCAACCTCTCCGCGCACCACCAGCGCGTGATCACCCCGCACCTCGGGGCTCTCGCCGACGTCATCAGCGGCGGCGCGAAGCCCGTGGCGTTGAGCGAGGGCATCGCGAACTCGCTCGAGTTCGGGGTCAAGCGCGGCCGCATGGTGCTCGGCCGGGTCAACGAGATCAGCTCGTGGGGGGACCCCCAGCCGGTCGACACGTGGCGCGCCCAGCTCGCGTGACGGCACGACCGACCTCGATAAGGTGTTCACGATGCCGCTGACCGAAACGCCCGCCGTTCCCCCGTTCCGCCTCATGCTGCCGGCCGGGTGGGAGGAACTGCCCGCCGACCGCGCGAGCATCGGCTTGCTCATCGAACGTTCGAGTGCCGTCTTCGCGTCGCAGCACCGTCCCGACCTCGATGTCGAGTTCCGGCGGATGCTCGAGACGGCGTATCGCAAGATGCAGCAGGGTCGGGTGTTCGCCCTCTACCTGCAGACGTCGGTGCCGGCCGAGCGCATCCTGCCGATCTCCATGACCGCTGCGGTCGCCGACGGCCAGCTCGGTGGAACGCTCGACCGCCAGGTGACGGCCCTGTTCAAGGAACGCGGCGCGGAATTCCTCACCGATGACCGCACGATCGTCCGCTGGCAGGCGGATGCCTCGAGCGGTGGTGACCTCGCGGGTACCAGGGCACGCGTCATCAACTACCTCGTCCCGGTGCCGGGGACCGGGCGCCGGTCGGCGGTGGCCTTCACCACGACCATCCCGTACCCCACCGAGGAGGACGACGGGTTCCGCGACGAGTTCGTCGATGAGCTGTGCCTGCTGAGCGACACGATCGTGAGCACCTTCGCGTGGGAGCCCGCCGCGTGAAGTACGAGATCGAATACGACGCGGCCGTCTGGTTCCCCGCGCCGGCCTCGTTCCCGTGGGGCCCGTGGGCGGACGAATCGGCGTGGACCGAGGCGCTCGTCGAGGCCTACGAGACCGATCTCGGCGACCTGACGGCCGACGCGCGGGCTGCGATCCGCGAGTTCGCGGCGCTCGCCCGGGCGCAGCGCACCGAACTGGCCACGGAATGCCTGCTGTTCTGCCCGCGCGGGGTGCCGGCGCTGGGCATCGCAAACATCTTCGTGGGCGAGCACGACGACGACCTGGTCGACCTCGAGCACGAAGCGGGCGACGACGAGCGTGCCCAACTGCCGCCGACCATCATCGACTTCCCGACGGAGCACCTCGGTGTCGGGCGCCGTGCCGCCATCGTGCTCCCCTCGAGTGACCCCGAGATCGCCGCCGGCCGGCTCAACTACGTCTTCGACACCGCAGGCGTCGCCGTGGCGGTGAGCGGCACGGCCGACAGCGCCCGGGACGCGGGGTTCATGGCGCCGTTCCTCGACGAGCTGGTCCGCGGCATCCGCCTCGAGGCGGCATGAGCGAAGGCGGTCCCGAGTCGGGCACCGCCGGCCCCGACCAGTCGGCCGTCGCCTCGGCAGCGGCACTGGCGGTGGCCGCACGGTACGAACGCACGCTGAGCGACGGACTCGCCGTGGTGGTGCGTCCGATCGAGGATGCAGCGCTCGGCGCCCTCGATCGGAGGGCGATGCAGGTGATCCAGGCCATCGACCGCCGCTACGACCGCCGTCTCCGCGAGCTCCGGCTGGAACTCGCACGGGCCGAGGACGCCGACGCGCCGGAGTATCCGGGCGGCGCGAGCCGAGAGCTGCTCGACGGGCTCGGCTTCCTGCTCGCCATCGTCGGCGCGGGCATCATGTTCACCGGCCGGTCGGGGAGCCTGCCGATGGCCGCGGCCGCCTGGAGCGCAGTGCTGCTCATCGGGGCGGGCGTCGTGCTGCACGCGATCAGTGCCGTCGTCACACGACACGGTCACGCGAGCCGCTCGGCTCCCGGGTATCTCGCCTTCACGGTGGTGGCGGCCTTCGGTTCCGCGACCGTCCTCGCGAACTGGCCCGATGCCGCGGCTGACCCCACGACCGCCGCAGTCATCGCCGCGCTCTTCGTGCTCGGCGCTGCTGCCGTCGTGCTGCTGGTCGTCGCGTCCGCGCGGGCCTGGAATCTCGCCCGCCGCATCCGCGACTTCGATCGCTCGATCGCAGCCCTGCGCGTCCCGTTCGAGGCCGAGGCGGCCGAGCTCGGGGCCGCCGCAGCCGCCGAGGCCGCCGAGGTGCTCGAGGCGATGGAGGGCCCACGGCGTCTCGCCCTCGACGCCGCGCGACGTGCCGGGATCGAGGCGATCGTCGCACGCGGGGCCCTCACGCCGGCCACGGTGTCCCGGCTCCGGTCCGCGCCGCCGTTCGCGCTCCGTTACGCCGAAGACGTCTGACGCGTCCGGCGTAGGCTCGAAGGGTGGAGGACGACACCGCGAGCCGCAACGCGTGGGTCGTCGCCGCGTTCGCGGCGGCGCTCGACCTCGCCGCGGTGGTGTGCGCCTACGGGTTCGTCAGCCTGCTCACCGACGCCGAGGTGATCACCAGCCCCGAGGCCGGCCGATTCGTCGGGCCGGCCGCGGTCGGAGCATCCGTCGCCGCGGTGCTGCTCACGCTCGCGCGCACCCTGCGCCATCCCGAGCGGCAGTGGTCGAACATCGCCTGGCCCGCACTGTGGAGCTGGCTGGCCGCGGTGGTCGTCGCCGGGCTCGGCTACGCGTTCGCGACCGGCACGATCGTGGCGGCGCTCCTGTTCGGCCTGGGCTTCGGCATCGGCTGGTTCGGGCTGCTCATCCCCGTGCTCGCCGCGATCATCGGCTCCCTCGCGGCGCTCGTCGCGCGCGGGCGCGACAGCGGCATGGAGCGCCCCCGCTGGCCGTGGGAGCGCGACGACGAGGGCTGACGGATGCCGCGTGCGG
>NZ_JBFUCL010000087.1:0-11733 GCF_056405255.1 Agromyces sp. P1_H4
GGCGTGCCCGCCGCTCGGCGCGGCGCGGGTCCGCATCGAGATCCTTCCGAGCCGCACGCACCTCGGCCTGCGCGGCAGCGGTGCGCGCCTCGAACTTCGCCCTTGCGTCGCGGGACAGTGTCTTCGCCAGCTTGGCGGCTTCCCTGCCGGCCTTCCTGGCGTCGGAGACGGCCGTGCGGGCTTCACGGCGGCGGTCGCGGCTGGTGCGCGTCGGTGACGTGGACATGGGGGCTCCGTTCCTCGGCGAGCCGTCAGTCTCGCACCGCACCGACGCGTCGCCCACCGGGTTGACGGAACGGGACCCGCGGGTTAGCGCGAAGCCGCGGCGGGCTCCGCTGCGGCATCCGTCGACTCTGCCGAACGCGCGTGGCGGCCGGCGTGGGTCGGCGCAGCCCCGGCGACCGGACGTCGCGACCGGTACCTGAGGAACCACCCGAGCATCAGCGCTGAGGTCACGAGATAGAACGAGTGCAGGAACCAGATCGGACCGATCGGCAGGCTGAAGACGTACACCGAGTACAACGCGTTGCCCGCGTTCGTGATCGCCAGGTTGCCGAGGCTGTACGACGACAGGTCCTTCGTGCGCCCGGCCTTCATCAGCATGGGCAGGTAGCTCATGGCGAAGAGGCCGGTCGATGCGACGCCGGCGAGCACGGCGAGGTCCATGACAATGACGGTACGGATGCCGCGGCTCGGCGACATCCGCAGAATCGCCCAACTTCGGGCTCCGGATGGAGCCGTCCTTCACGCCAGCCGGAGCCTCAGCGGCGGGCGAAGCGCGCCACGCGATCGCCCATCTGGTGCCAGCGCTTCTGGTCGGCCTCGGCCTGCTCGCGGTCGGTGGGCGTGGTCACCGAGGCGAGGATGGTGTGCAGCGCCACGAACTCGGCCATCTTGCGCGCCTGTTCCGCCTGCTTCCGACGCCGCTTGATGGTCTTGGCGCGCTTCTTCGCGTTCGAGTTGGCGAGCGCCGTGCGCTCCGCGTCTCCCGAGGCGGTCACGCGGAGGGAGGCCAGCTCCAGCCGGGCCGCCGCGCGCTTCGCCGTGCTCTTCGCGCGTCGGGGATCTGCCGCGAGCTGTCGCTTCGCCGTGCGCACGTCGGCGCGGGCCGTCGCGGTGAGCGCCTCGAGACTGGCCCGGGCGTCGCGCGAGAGGGTCTTCGCCAGCTTCTCCGCCTCGCGACTGGCTCGCCTGGCCTCCGCGACGGCCTTGCGGGCCGCACGTCGTTCGTCGCGCTCCGCATCGGTCGGGGACCTGCGTCGTGTCGTCGTCGCGCCTGCCATGACACCCTCCCGTCGGGTTACTCCACCAGTGTTCCACCGCGGGGGCGCCGCGCACAGCCTGGACCGGCATCGCGCGCCGCCACGACGCATCCGGTGCTCAGACCTCGATGGCGCCCCCGTGCTCGAGGAGGTGGCGACGCAGGGTCAGCTCGGGATCGGCCGCCTGCCGTCGGCGATAGGCGGTGAAGTCGAGCTGCTCGCGCAGGCTCGTGCCCGCGCGCATCCGATCGGCCTGGGCCGTCTCGGTGCGCACGATCCGCCGGGCCAGGTCGGTGACCTCGTTGACGCGGTCGGATGCCACGACGAGCACGCCGTCGTCGTCGGCGAAGACGTGGTCGGCCTCGGTGACCGCGATGCCGTCGAGGAACGCCGCGCGCATGCGCCGGCCGGCCGGCGGCACCCGGCGCGGACCGTACGGGCACGCGCCGAGGCTGAACACCGGGAGGCCGATCTCACGCAACTGGGCGGTGTCGCGGTGCAGGCCCCAGATCACCAGCGCCGCGAGGCCCGCCCGCTCCGCCTCGAGCACCATGAGGTCGCCGACGCAGGCCTCGTCATGCCGGCCGCCGTTGTCGACGACCATCACGTCACCGGGCGATGCGTCGTCGATCGTCTCGAGCAGCACGTCGACGCTGCCCAGGTGGGTGACGGGTCGCGCTCGTCCGACGAGGGGTGCGACGGGAGCGAGCGCACGAAGACCCACAGGGGCGAGTCGCGCCTCCACGCCGAGGCGGAGCGCCGCGTCGGCGATCGCCGCGGTCGGTGGAGCGGATGCCGCGGACCCGCCGGCCGGTTCGGATGCTGCGGGGCTGGGCGTGGCGTCGTGCATGATCGACCTCCGACTCGTGCTGGCGATTCGAGCATGGCATGCCCGCACCGCCGCGGCCCTGGTCGAAACCTTGTGTTCCGTGCGTCCTCGGTCCCGAGGCGCACCGAGCACAAGGTTTCGATGCGCGTCAGACGACGGCGGCGGGCGGGCGGAGCCCGGTCAGTCCTCGTCGATGAGCTCGAGCAGCTTCTTCGCCTCGTCGCGGATCTCGTCGTGGTCGAACTGGCCGGCGCGGCTCTCGAGCGAGATGACGCCGCAGCGATGGACCTTCCTGAAGTCTCCGTACGGGAACTTGTAGTGCGCCTTGGTCTCGCGATCCTCGTCGTCGTCGACGCCGAGGTGCCAGTGGCCGTACTCGGCCCAACCGTGCTCCTCGATGAAGGCGTTCTCCTCGTCGGCGCTCGGCGCATCCTCACTCCAGGCGTCGCGCTCGTCGCGCACCACCTTGCCGTCGCGCACGAGCGAGCGCGCCTGCCGGAGCCCGGGCTGGTGCAGCTTCACGGTCATGTCGATCTCCCTTCCGGTCGGGCCGGGTCGAGCTGCGGATGCCGCGGCCGCGCGTCGCCCCCCACCTCCGGGCAGCGTAGGCGAAGCGACATCCGACCTCACCCCCTTGACGGCCAGACGTAGGGCAGGTCGGGCGGCACGTCGGCGCCCAGTGCGCGGTAGAACTCGGGATCCTTGCGCAGCAGGTTCGAACGGTGCGACCGGTGGAACTCCTCCGTACCGATCCACGGCGGCAGCGCGAACGCGCCCGACCGGTACGCCGCACCATCGTCGGGAACCGTGTCGAGGGCGTCCAGCGTCTTCATGCGGCAGGTGTCGGCGTGGCCGCGGCCGACCCACTCGTCGCAGATCGCGTCCTGATAGGCCATGAGTGCGGGCCGGTAGCCGCGCCACATCTTCACCACCGGATGATGCCGCCAGCCATAGACGGGCACGGTGAGGGCGCGCATCACCTGCAGGGTCTCCACGCGCTGCTTCCCGAGGCGCACCGTGTCGAGCGCCGCGGCGCTGCGGGCGAAGTCGGCGAACGGGAGGAAGGTCTGCATGCGTCCCCCTCCGTCGTCCGACGGACGTCAGCCTAGGCAGGTCCGGATGCCCCACGCCCGGGCTTGACGGAGGCTCCGCAGGACCTTGCCACCCGCACTGGGGCTCACTTGGGCCGGGGTCGCGCGGCTACGTTCGGGACAGTCCGTCGGCCGTACCCGCGCGCCGACGGCACCGAACCGACACCGAACCCGAATCGGAGAACGCAATGAAGCGTTGGCAATCCACCCTTGCGGGCGCCGCCACGGCGGCCGCACTCATCGTCGGAGGGGGCGGGATCGCCTACGCCGACAACCTCCTCGTCGTCGACTCGCTGCAGGCGGAGGTGAACTCCATCTCGCTCGGCAGCGTCGCGTGCGGCACGCCGGCGAGCGCCGCGATCGATCTCAGGATGAAGCGCAATGGCAGCGACGAGGGCAAGAACGCCTTCGCGGACTCCGCGGTCGTGACGCTCTCGGCGTCGACCGCGGAGAGCGGCCTGGTGGCCGGAGGCGGCCAGCTCGTGCTGCCGTCGAACTGGGAGACCTTGAACAACAACACGCTGAGCGCTGCGGTGAAGTCCACCGTCGGCGTGACGTCGAACGTCGCCGGCCCGCACAGCGGCACCGTGACGTATTCGGCCACCGGCCTCAACACCGACGGCAAGTCGATCACCCGCACCGACAGCGTTGACGTGACGTGGACCACGCTCCCCTGCGGCGATCCCACCCCGGTCGACACGACGGCTCCGGTCGTCGTCCTCAGCTGTCCCATCGGGCTCGTCGAGCGCGGATCGAGCGCCGTCGCCACCTGGATGGCGACCGACCAGGGCGGATCCGGCCTCGCCGGCGCCTCGAGCGGCACGCTCGCTCTCGACACGTCGATCTACGGCTCCGGAACCGCCCTTGCGGCCGCGGGCTTGGTGAAGGACCTCGCCGGCAACGCGTCGGCCGAAGTCTCCTGCGACTACTTCGTGACCGAGCACACGCCCCCGGTCGTCGTGCTCACCTGCCCCACCGATGACGTGCTGCTCGGCTCGGTCGCCGAGGCGACCTGGGTCGCGACGGACGAAGCCGGCGGATCGGGCCTGGCCACCGCTGCGAGCGGCACGGTCCCGTTGAACACCGACGCCTACGGCCCGGCCACCGCGGTGGCTCCCGCCGGCACGGCCGTCGACAACGCCGACAACGCATCGGTCGAGGTCGAGTGCGATTACTTCGTGACCGAGCACACTCCCCCGGTCGTCGACCTCGTCTGCCCGGCATCGCCGCTGCTGCTCGGCTCATCCGGCGAGGCGACGTGGACCGCCTACGATCCCACCCCGGGATCCGGCATCGCCGACGGGTACCCGACGAGCGGTTCGGTCATGCTCGACACCTCGGGCGTCGGATCCAAGACCGCCACGGTCGCGGCCGGCACCGTGCAGGACAACGCGGGCAACACGTCGCTCGCCGTCGAGTGCGACTACTCGGTCGTGTACGACTTCGCCGGGTTCTTCCGCCCGGTCGACATGGGCGGCGTCGTGAACTCGGTGAAGGCCGGCAGTTCCGTGCCGATCAAGTTCAGCCTGCACGGCAACCAGGGCCTCGACATCGTCGCCGCCGGTTCGCCGACGCTCACGCTCACCGCGTGCACGGCGGGCGCCTCGGTCGACGCGATCGAGGAGACCGTGACGGCCGGCGGCAGCACCCTCACGTACGACGCGGTCGCGGGCCAGTACGTGTACGTCTGGAAGACGGTGAAGACGTGGGCGGGCAAGTGCGGCACCTTCGCGCTGACGCTCGACGACGACACGACGCACACTGCGAAGTTCACCTTCACGAAGTAGGCCGGACACCGCGGTCCTGCACCGCGCACCACAGCACGGAGGGCCGGGAGCATCGCTCCCGGCCCTTCGTGGTGTCGTTTTCCGCTCGCCGCACTACGCCTGCGCGTTCGACGCGGCCAGCAACTGCTCGAGCTGCTCCCGACCCAGGCCCATGCCGGGGAACGAGGCGAGCCGCCCGATCGGGAAGGACTCCATCATCTTGAACAGGCCGGGGTCGGCCATGAGCCCTGCGGTCTCGCCGTCGCCGAGCGCCGACATGGCCTGCATGATGTACTGCGACGCGACCGGGTGGGCGAGGAGCTCGCCGATGGACGAGTTCATCGTGAGCGGCACGCGCACGGCGTCGCCCTCGACATCGACCGAGACGGTGGCGCGGATGTCCCGGCTCGAGGCCGCGACGTCGACCGAGTAGGCGCCGCCCTCGACGACCCACCGGTCGACCCGCGTGTCCCAGTAGCCGAGGTCGGCGCGCCGCACGAGTACCTCGACCTCACGGGACTCGCCCGCGTCGAGCGCCACCTTCGCGAACCCCTTCAGCTCGCGCGGCGCACGCACGACGGCGGATCCGGGCAGCGACGTGTAGACCTGCACGACCTCCGCGCCGGCCCGGTCGCCCGAGTTCGTCACCGTCACGCGAACCGCGAGCCCCGAGGCATCCGCTGACACCGAGGCATCCGAGTAGTCGAACGTCGTGTACGAGAGGCCGTGCCCGAACGGGTACGACACCTCGAAATCGCGCGCGTCGTACCAGCGGTACCCCACGAAGAGCCCCTCGCCGTAGCGCACGTGCGAGTGCTCGCCCGGGAAGTCGAGGTAGGCGGGGCTGTCGGCGAGCCGCACCGGGATCGTCTCGGCGAGCCGCCCCGAGGGGTTCACGACCCCGTAGAGCACGTCGGCCACGGCCCCGCCGCCGGCCTGGCCGAGCAGCCAGCCCTCGACGATCGCCGGCACCCGGTCCGCGAGGCCCGACAGGCGCACCACTCCGCCGTTCGACAGCACCACGACGGTGCGCGGATTCGCGGCGATGACCGCGTCGGCGAGCGCGAGCTGCGCGGCCRGCAGCTCGATGTCGTCGCGGTCGAAGCCCTCGGACTCGAGCGCGGCGGGCACGCCCAGGAAGAGCAGCACCGTCTCGGCAGCGGATGCCGCGGCGACGGCCTCGGCGGTGAGCTCCTCGGAGATCGCGCCGTCGTCGCAGTAGCCAGCCGCGAACGGCAGCTCGGCGCCGGCGACCGCGCGCAGCTCGTCGAGCGCGGTGTCGAGGCGGGTCGGGTTGATCTGCGACGATCCGGCGCCCTGGTAGCGCGGCGTGCGCGCGAGCTCGCCGATGACGGCGACGGCGGTGCCCACTCCCGCGGGTCCGGGGGTGAGCGGCAGCACGCCGTCGTTGTTCTTCAGCAGCACGATCGATGCGGCGGCCACCTCACGGGCGAGCGCGTGGTGGGCGTCGGCGTCGGACGCGGCATCCGCCTTGGCACCCCGCACCGCCTTCTGCACCAGCTCGACGTTGCGGCGGGCGGCCGTGTCGAGCAGGCGCTCGTCGAGCACGCCCGAACGCACGGCGGCGACGAGCTGGCCATCGGTGCGACCCTCGCTCGACGGCATCTCGAGGTCGAGGCCGGCGGCGAGCCCGGTGACGCGGTCGTTCACGGCGCCCCAGTCCGAGACGACGAGGCCCTCGAAGCCCCACTCGTCGCGGAGCACCTTCGTGAGCAGCCACGGGTCCTCGGAGGTGTACACGCCGTTGAGCCGGTTGTAGGAGCACATCACGGTCCAGGGCTGCTCGTCCTCGACGACGCGCTGGAACCCACGCAGGTAGATCTCCCGGAGTGGACGCTCGTCGATGTCGGCCGAGACGCGCATGCGGTCGGCCTCCTGGTTGTTCGCCGCGAAATGCTTCAGCGATGCGCCGACGCCCTGCGACTGCAGTCCGCGCACGAGCGCGGAGCCGAGCACGCCCGACACGATCGGGTCCTCGGAGAGGTACTCGAAGTTGCGACCGCACAGCGGCGAGCGCTTGATGTTGATGCCGGGGCCGAGCAGTACGCCCACCTGCTCGGCCAGCGACTCCTCGCCGAGGGCGACGCCGACGCGCTCGAGCAGCTCGGGGTCGAACGACGACCCGAGCGCGACGGCCGGCGGGAAGCACGTGGCCGGCACGCTGTCGCCGATGCCGAGGTGGTCGCTGCTCGCACGCTGCTTGCGCACGCCGTGCGGTCCGTCCGTCAGCATGATGGCCGGCAGGCCGATGCGCTCGACGGGCTTCGTCGTCCAGAAGCTCGCGCCGCTCGTGAGCGAGGCCTTCTCCTCGAGGGTGAGGTCGGCCACGAGATCGGCGGCGCTTCGGTCGATGGCGGATGCCGCGGCATCCGTCGCCGGATTCAGGGTGTCGGTCATGATGCTCCTTCGTGTGCCGGTGATTCGATCCTCCGCCGGAAGAGGGGCTTCGCGTAGTCCTTCTCGAGGAGCGTCGAGAACGCCCACCAGAGGACCAGGGTGGCGGATGCTCCGCCGATGACGCCGAACACGGCGTCCGAGAACCAGTGCGCGTTGATGAGGGTGCGCTGCCAGACCATGCCGAGGGCGATGAGCCCGCCGACGATCCACCACGCGAGCCGCTTCGAGGGCGGCAGCACGGCGGCGACCGCGACGAGCAGGATGCCCGCGCTGACCGCATGCCCCGACGGGAATGAACCGTGGTCGACCGAGAAGAGCGGGCCGAACAGGCCGTTCCTGAGGTCGTCCGCCGGCCGCGGCCGGTCGACCAGGTTCTTGGTGAGCTGCGAGACGACCATAGTTCCGCCGAGCTCGGCGGTGAGGAAGAACAGGGCGGAGCGCCAGCGACTGATCACGAACAGCCACGCCGGGATGAGCAGGATCGTGAGCACGGCGCCGGGGAGCTCGCCGAGGTGCTGGAAGGCCATGGGCACGATCCACGACACCTGCTCGAGCGCGCTCGCGCCGACGAGGCGGCGCCACGCGTCGTCGAGCGGCTGGGTGAGCGGCGCATCCACGTCCTGGAGCACGGTGAGCCCGAAGGCCACGAACAGCGTGAGTCCGACGAGGCCGGTGACGAGCAGGGCGCGGGGCCTCGCCGGGCGAGTCCGCGGGGCGGGCGGTGCGGATGCCGCGGCGGCCTCGGTCAGCGCGGGCGCCCCCGCGGCATCCGGCACGTTACTTCACCGCCTTGATCGGCCAGACGGCGAACGCCCCCAGCACCGAGAGCACGATGCCGACGGGGAACAGGCCGGTGTACCCGAACGAGAGCACGATGGCGCCGGCGACGCCGGGCGCGAGGGTCTGGGGCAGGGTGGCGGCGATGTTGACGACGCCGAGGTCCTTCGCGAACGACTTCGCCGACGGCAGCACCTCGCTCATGAGCGCCGTGTCGACGGCCTGGAACATGCCGAAGCCGAGGCCCGCGATGAAGGTCATGATCATCCAGGCGGTGAGGTCGGGCCAGGCCCACGGCAGCAGGAACGCGAGGCCCGTGACGGCGGACGAGGCGAAGACGAAGGGCTTGCGGCGGCCGACGCGGTCGGAGATGGGGCCCGATGCGACGGTCGCGATGAGGATGCCCGCGAGGCTGATGAGGCCGAGCACGGGAATGACCGAGCCGGGCTCGGCGATGCCGAAGTAGTCGGTGAGCAAGAAGAACTGGTAGCCGGTCACCGCGAAGTAGCCGGTGTAGAGCAGCAGGCGGCCGGTGAACGCCCAGAAGAAGTCGGGGTGCTTGACCGGGCTGACCCAGAATGTGCGGAGGAAGTCGGCGAAGCGGAAGGGCTCGGGCTCGAGCTCCTTCGACGAGTAGTCGGGGTTGAAGACGATGAACAGCGTGAGGATCACGAGCGACAGCGCCGCGAAGGTCACGTACCCGGCCGCGATGCTGCCGAGGAAGACCGACCCGACGATCTGGCCGCCGAGGGCGCCGACCATCAGGCCGATGCCCGAGAGCGCCGCGAACGTGCCGCGCCGCTTGAGCGGCACCCGGTCGGGCATGACCGCGCTGAGCGGGCCCTGCGCGAAGTTGTACGTGATCTGCACGAGGGTCCACGCGAGGACGACGCCGACGAGGCTGTTCGCGAAGGCGAGGCCGACGAGCGCGAGGCCGCCGGCGAGCGAGCCGAGGAAGATCCACGGGGCGCGGCGCCCGAACCTCGAGCGCGTGCGGTCGGAGATCTGGCCGGCGATCGGCTGGGCGAGCATGGAGAAGAACGCGCCGATCGTCATCACCACGGCGAGGTTCGCGACCTTGTCGGCCTCGCCGAACTGGGCGGTGATCTGCGCAGGGAGGAGGATGCCGGGCACCGCTCCCCAGATGAGGAAGATGCCGAGGTTCGCGGGGATGATCCAGCCGAGGAGGCGGCCGATGCCCTTGATCGGGGCGGGCGGATCCTCGTTGCCCGTGGCCTCCTCGAAGAACGCGACGGGCTCGTCGAGCTCGTCGGGGCGGGAATCGGCAGCGGGTTGGGGGGTCGACGCCATCGTCATCGGGGGATTCCTCTCGGGTCTCAGCACTGAGTGGGCAAAACCATACATCGCTCGGTTTTCATTTGCAACAGCCGTTCCGTACCATGCAGGTATGGCACGCAGGGGTTCGTACGCGAAGGGCGTGGCGAAGCGCGAGGAGATCCTCACGACCGCGCTCGACGTCATCGCCCGCAACGGCTATCGCCGCACCTCGGTGCGGGAGCTCGCCGACGCGGTCGGCCTCAGCCAGGCCGGCCTCCTCCACTACTTCTCGTCGAAGGAGGAGCTCTTCCAGGAGATCCTCCGCAAGCGCGACGAGGTCGACACGGGCGGATTCGTCGACAACGACCTCGAGCACCCGGTCGAGGGCTTCTTCGGGGTCATCCGGCACAACTCCGAGGTGCCGGGCCTCGTGCAGCTCTACGCCCAGGTGTCCACCGAGGCGTGCGATCCCGACCATCCGGCGCACGCGTTCTTCGTCGACCGGTACAACCAGTTCCGCGGCGTGTTCAGCACGCTCGTGCGCGACGAGCAGGCCGCCGGCAACGTCGACCCGAGCCTCGACGCCGACCGAATCGCCAACCTCTTCCTCGCCGCCGCCGACGGCCTGCAGACCCAGTGGATGCTCGACCCGTCGATCGACATGGCCGATCACGTCGCCTATCTCTGGCAGCTCGTCACGCGGAAGGCCTGAGCCGATGCCGCGGGGGCAGCGGCTCCCGTCGCGAGGGCGGCCGCATCCGATACCCGTGGTTGAGTTCGCGGGCCTCATCTCGCATACTTGATTCCCAAGTGTCATTCGGTTTTCAACCGGGACATCCGCCCCCATCGAAGCGTGCGTGAGGAGCTGCCGTCATGTCGGTCGCCGGAACCGAGACCCACCCCGAGGTCGACACCATTGCGGGCCGCGTGCGCGGCCATTGGCGCACGGATGCCGCCGGCAACCGTTCTGCGGCCTTCCTCGGCATCCCCTTCGCCGAGCCGCCGGTCGGCGAGCATCGCTTCGCCGCGCCCGTGCCACGTCGCCCGTGGGAGGGCGTGCTCGACGCCACCGAGTTCGGAGCGACCGCCCAGCGCGGCGACCCCGGCGTCACGCTCATCCCCGAGCCGTCGGTGCCTGGCGAGTCCACGCTGAACGTGAACGTCTTCACGCCCTCGCCGGCGCCGGCCACCGGCTCCGCGCTCCCCGTGCTCGTCTACATCCACGGCGGCGGCTACTTCGCCGGCTCCCCCGCCAGCCCGTGGTACGACGGGCAGTCCTTCAACCGCGACGGCGTCGTCACCGTGTCGATCTCGTACCGCCTCGGCTTCGACGGCTTCGGCTGGATCGCAGATGCCCCGATGAACCGGGGGGTGCTCGACTGGCTGCTCGCCCTCGAGTGGGTGCGCGACAACATCGCGGCGTTCGGCGGCGACCCGGCGCGGGTGACGATCGCGGGGCAGTCGGCCGGCGGCGGCGCGGTGCTCACGCTCCTCGGCATGCCGGCGGCGCAGCCGCTCATCTCGGGCGTGTACAGCATGTCGGGCGTCGCGACCGACATCACCCTCGCCGAGGCCGAGGAGTTCGGCCGCAAGCTGGCCGCGCTGGGCGGCGTCGAGCCGACGCGGGAAGGACTGTCGTCACTCACCGAGGAGCGAGTGCTCGAGCTGCAGAAGCAGCTCACGGATCCGGCGCCCGGCGGCAACCCGATGACCATGCTGCGCGGCTTCATCGAGAACGGCCTGACGCTCGGGCCGGTGATCGACGGTGAGCTCATCCCGCGCCGCACCATCGACGCGATGGCCGCGGGTGTCGGCGCCGACAAGCCGCTCGTGCTCGGCGCCACCGACGACGAGTTCTCGATGATCCTCGACGGCGCGAAGGACAAGCTCCGCTGGGTGCCCGCGGGCTTCCTCCTCGGCAAGGTGGGGCTCGCCCGGGCCGAACGCGCGGCCTATCTCGGTGCGAACGCCGACGTGCGCCGGCTCGGCACGGCCGCGGTCCTCGGCCGGTACATTACCGACCGGATGTTCCGCACCCTCGTGCTGCGCGTCGCCACCGCGCGGGGCGGCGCGCCGACCTGGCTCTACCGCTTCTCCTGGCGGTCGCCGAACTTCGGCCGCGCCGTGCACTGCGTCGACGTGCCGTTCTTCTTCGACTGCCTCGGCGCCGACCGCGTCTCGGCGATCGGCGGGGACGCGCCGCCGCAGGCGCTCGCCGACGAGGTCCACTCCGCCGCGGTCGCGTTCGTCGCGCAGGGCGATCCCGGCTGGCCGAGGGTCACGGATGCCGCGCCCGCCGCTCGGGTCTACGA
>NZ_JBFUCL010000088.1:0-11531 GCF_056405255.1 Agromyces sp. P1_H4
CGCGGAGGTCGATTCGCGTCACCTCGAGGGTGCGGGCGGCGAGGACGGACGGCGGGCGTCGCCCAGCGGAGAGCTGCGATGCGTCAGGCCCGGGCGAACACGGCCGCGAGCGCCTGACCGCCGCCGATGCACATCGTCTCGAGGGCGAGGTCGCCGTCGAGGGCGGGCAGCTCGTGGGCGAGCGTCGCGAGCATGCGGATGCCGGTGGCGCCGATCGGATGGCCGATCGAGATGCCGCTCCCCCGCGGGTTCAGCCGCGGGTCCTCGGCGTCGAGGCCCCAGTCAGCGAGGCAGGCGAGCACCTGCACGGCGAACGCCTCGTTGAGCTCGATGAGGTCGAGATCGGCGAAGCGGATGCCGGCGCGCTGGAGCGCGAGGTTCGCCGCGGGCACGGGCGCCACGCCGAAGCGCAGCGGGTCGTTGCCGGCCACCGCCCACGACACGAGCCGGAGCATCGGGGTCAGCCCGAGTTCGCGAGCGCGAGCAGGCGTCGTCACGATGCACGCGGCCGCCGCATCGTTCTGGCCGCTCGAGTTGCCGGCGGTGACCGTCGCGTCGGGATCGGTGCGCCCCAGGATCGGCCTGAGGCCGGCCAGCGCCTCGAGGGTCGTGTCGGCGCGCGGGTGCTCGTCGCGGTCGACGACGACGCTCCCCCGCCGCCCGGCCACCTCGATGGGCACGAGCTCGGCGTCGAACGCCCCCGACTCCTGGGCGGCGACCGCCCGCTGGTGCGAGCGCAGCGCGAACGCGTCCTGCGCCTCGCGGGAGATGCCGTAGTCGGCGCGCAGCAGCTCGGCCGAGCCGACGTTGCCGTCGGGCGTCGGGAACCGCCGTCCGCCCACCGTCTCGCGTCCGCGCGACAGGGCGTCGTGCAGAAAGAGCCCGGCGCCGGTCACGCCACGGCGGCCCTCGACGGTGTAGAGCGGCGCGTTCGACATCGACTCGACCCCGAGCGCGACGACGGCCTCGCTGATGCCGGTCTGCACCTCCATCGCGGCGTTGAGCACGGCCTGCAGGCCCGAGCCGCAGCGACGGTCGAGCTGGTATCCGGTCGTCTCGACGGGGAAGCCGGCGTCGAGTGCGGCGACCCGGCCGATCGCCGGGGCCTCCATGGTCGGGTAGCCCTGTGCGGCAATCACGCCATCGATCGCCGCCGGATCGAGGCCGGTCCGCTCGAGCAGTGCCGTGAGCACCGTCGTCGCGAGCTCGAGTGCCGGCACGGTCGCGAGGGCGCCGCCCATCCGGCCGACGGGGGTGCGCAGCGGCGCGCACACGACGGCCTCGCGCAGCTCGGCCATCAGGCGGCCGCGCCGAGCGTCGGCGACACAATGAACGGCGCGCCCGTGGCATCCGTCACCTGATCGATCGTCACGCCGGGGGCCAGCTCGACGAGCACGAGCCCGTCGGCCGTCACGTCGAGCACGGCGAGGTCGGTGATGATGCGGTCGACGCAGGCCTTGCCGGTGAGCGGCAACGTGCACTGCTCGACGATCTTCGCCGAGCCGTCCTTCGCGACGTGCTCCATGACGACGATGACGTGCTCGGCCCCGTTCACGAGGTCCATCGCGCCGCCCATGCCCTTCACCATCTTGCCGGGCACCGCCCAGTTGGCGATGTCGCCGTGCATCGAGACCTGCATGGCCCCGAGCACTGCCGTCGTGATGCGTCCGCCGCGGATCATGCCGAAGCTCGCCGCCGAGTCGAAGTACGCCGCGCCGGGCAGTACCGTCACGGTCTCCTTGCCGGCGTTGATGAGCTTCGGATCCTCCTCCCCCTCCCACGGGTAGGGGCCGACGCCGAGGATGCCGTTCTCGGAGTGCAGCACCACCTCGACGCCCTCGGGCAGGTGGTTCGGGATGAGCGTGGGCAGGCCGATGCCGAGGTTCACGTAGGTGCCGTCCTCGAGCTCGCGGGCGGCGCGGGCGGCCATCTCGTCGCGGGTCAGCGGCATCAGCGGGCCTCCTCGGCCTGGTCGGTGGCGGTTCCGGATGCCGCGGGCCGGGGCCGCACGGTGACCTTCTCGATCGGCAGGTCGGCCGACTGCTCCGCCGTCAGCACGATCACCCGGTCGACGTAGATGCCCGGCAGGTGGATGTCGTCGGGGCCGAGCACGCCCGGCTCGACGAGCTCGTCGACCTCGGCGATCGTGATGCGGCCCGCCATGCCGGCGAGCGGGTTGAAGTTGCGGGTCGACTTCTCGAACCGCAGATTGCCGTGCCGGTCGCCGACGGCGGCGCGCACGAGCCCGTAGTCGGCCCGGATGGCCTGCTCGAGCACGTACTCGCGAGGGGCGCCGAACGTGTCGAACGGGCGCAGCTCCTTCGGCGCGCTGGTGAGCGCGACGCTGCCGTCGGGGGCGTAGCGCAGCGGCATCCCGCCCTCGGACACCGCGGTGCCGGCGCCCGTCGCCGTGTAGAACGCCGGGATGCCGACGCCACCGGCACGCAGGCGCTCGGCCAGCGTGCCCTGCGGGGTCAGCTCGACCTCGACCTCGCCCGAGAGGTACTGCCGGGCGAACTCCTTGTTCTCGCCGATGTAGCTGGCGATGACCTTGCGGATGCGTCCGGCGGCGAGCAGTTCGCCGAGCCCCCATCCGTCGACGCCGCAGTTGTTCGAGACGACCTCGAGGTCGCCCACGCCGCGGGCGAGCAGCGCGCGGATGATCGTGATCGGCACGCCCGACAGGCCGAAGCCGCCGACGGCGAGCGATGCGCCCGAGGGGATGTCGGCGACGGCCTCGTCGGCGGTCGCGAAGGTCTTGTCCATGGATGCTCCGGGCTCAGTCGTTCGTCTCGCGGGTGGTCGTGGCGTCCTGCTCGGCGAACACGTCGCGCATGATCGCGAGCGCCTCGTTCGACGCGGGCAGCCCGGCGTAGAGCGCGGTGTGCAGCAGCACCTCCGCGATCTCGTCGCGCGTGAGGCCGTTGCGCAGCGCGGCTCGCACGTGCATCGCGATCTCGGTGGCGTGTCCGCCGGTCGTGAGGCTGGCCAGCGTGGCGATCGACCGCTCGCGACGCGAGAGCCCGGGCCGCGCCCAGATGTCGCCCCAGGCGGTGCGGGTGGCGAAGTCCTGGAACGCCGCCGTCTCGGGGGTGGTGCCCGCGATGGCGCGGTCGACGTGCGCGTCGCCGAGCACCCCACGACGCACGCGCATGCCGCGTTCACGGGCGACGGATGCCGCGTCCACCCGCTCGACGGCGTCGAGATGCTCGGCGATGAGCTCGGCGGCGCTCGCGGGCTCCTCGAGCACGGCGAGGTGCGACGCGCCGTCGAGGGCGACATGCCGCGCGCCGGGGATGTCGTCGGCGAGGTCCTGCATCGAGGCCGGGGTCGTCACGGTGTCGTGCTCGCCGCTGATCGCGAGGGTGGGCGCGGCGAGCGCCCCGAGGTCGCCGGTGCGGTCGAAACCGGCGAGCGCGTCGGTGCAGCACGCGTACGACTCGTCGTCGATGTCGACGAGCGCGGCGAGGGCGCGCGCGCCCGAGCCGCCGGCGTCGCGGTCGAGGAATCCCGGCGCGAACCAGCGAGCGGCGCTCCCGGTGACGAGCGAGGCGGTGCCGCTCGCCCGCACGGATGCCGCGCGCTCGGCCCAGCCGTCAGGTGTGCCGATGCGCGCGCCGCTGCAGCTGAGGACGAGGCCCAGGATCCGGTCGGGGTGGGCCACCGCGAGCTCGAGCGCAGCCGCGCCGCCGAGCGAGACGCCCGCGACGTGGAACGAACCGCCGCCCGCCTCGTCGACGACGGCGAGCACCCCCTCCGCGAGCTCGGCGATCGTGAAGGGCTCGGCCGCGGCCGGGCTCGCGCCGTGGCCGGGCAGGTCGATGCGCAGGATGCGGAGGCCCGCGGTGCGCGGGTCGGCGCGGAGTGCGTCGACGACGCCGTCCCACAGCGCGGTCGTCGTGCCGAGGGATGGCAGCAGCACGAGCAGCGGATTCGTGGTCGCCGGAGCGGCGCCGGGAGCGAAGGACCCCAGCAGGCGGGGAACGGTCATGGGCGGGTGCCCCCTTCGGCGAGTGTGGTGAAGCGTGCCACGGCGTGGTCGACGATGCGGTCGGATGCCGCGGCGAGCACGTCGCGATCGGGGCGCTCGCCTGCCGCGCCCGCCGCCGCGAGGATCGCCGCCGCCTGGTCGCGATCGAACTCGAGCCCGGCGACGAGGCGGGATGCCGAGGCCGAGGCCGAACGGGCGAGCCGCGCGAGCCGGCGGAGCGACGTCCACTCGGCATGCCATCGCCCGGCGGATCGCTCGTCGCCGGCGATCGCCGCGCTCGCGACGACCTGGAGCAGGGCGGGCGCCTCGACGGCCGCCGCCGTGATCGCGACCGCGTCGACCGGGTTGCGCTTGTGCGGCATGGCCGACGAGCCGCCGCCGCCCGCGAGGCGCACCTCGCCGAACTCCTCGCGCGAGAGCAGGATCACGTCGCCCGCGATGCGGCCCAGCGCGGCGACGACCGTGGCGGCCGCCGCGGCGACCCCGAGCACGGGCGTCCGCTCGGTGTGCCAGGCACGACCGGGATCGGTGAGGCCCAGCCTGACGGCGAGTTCGCCGCGCACCTCGTCGGCGGCCCCCGCGCGCCCGGCCGCGGCATCCGCTGCGGTGCCGGTGCCCACCGCACCCCCGAACTGGACTGGGAAGCCCGCGCCGTCGATCGCGGCGATCGCCGAGCTGACGCCGTCGAGCCAGCCCGCCGCGAGCACCCCCAGCGTGCTCGCCTCGGCGTGGCGCGCGAGCGAGCGAGCGATGCGGGGGCTCTGCCGCTCGGCGTCGGCGAGCACGGCGAGCGTGCGGCCGGACTCGACGAGCGAACCGCGTGCGGCGGCGAGCGCATCACGCGAGACGAGCATGAGGGCGGTGTCGACGATGTCCTGGCTGGTCGCCCCGAGGTGCAGGCGGTCGGCGGTGAGCCCCGCGTCCTCGAGCTGCGCCCGGAGCGCGGGAACGAGGGCGACCACGGGCACCGCGTCGCGCGCCACGCCGTCGCGGAGGGCCGCACGATCGAGCGCGGCCGCGTCGAGCCGGTCGGCCTGCGGATCGAGGAACTCGTCGAGCACGCTCCCCCACGCGCGCAGCAGCGCGCGCTCGACGTCGACCATCGCGGCGAGCACCGCGTCGTCGTCGGTGGCCGTCGCGTCGGCGGCGCCCGGATCGATGAGTCCCCAGTCGGTCATGCCACCATCCTCGTCAGACCTCGGTGCCGTAGTCGAGGAACACGGTCTCGCCGTCGCCCTGCAGGCGCACGTCGAAGCGGTAGGAGCCCGGCGCGTCCACCACTGCCACGAGCGTGTCGCGGCGGCTCGCGTCGACGCGGGTGAGTAGCGGGTCGACCTCGTTCGCCTCCGGCTCGTCGCCGAAGTACGCCCGCGTGAAGAGGTGGTGCAGCACGCCGCGGGCGAACACCGCCACGAGCAGGTAGGGCGCCGAGCCGTCGCGCGTCGCCCCGGGCTTGATCGTGGTGAACGAGTAGTGCCCGTCGCGGTCGACCGCGGCACGGCCGAAGCCGGCGAAGCCGTGCTGGTCGCGGTCGAACGCGCCGCGTTCGGTCGACGGGCGGCCCGCGGCATCCGCGCCCCAGATCTCGATGACGGCGTCGGGCACGGAGTCGCCGGCACCGTCGAACACGGTGCCGTGCAGGCGGATCGCGTCGGGCTGCCACGCCGCCCGCACGTCGGAGCCGCCGTCGTACGGGAGCGCGTAGCCGAAGAACGGGCCGACGGTCTGCGACGGCGTCTGGCCGAGCGATCCCCGGTGCCCGTCGGGGTGCTGCTCGGCGCCCGGCAGGTCGGTCGCGTCGAACGCCTCGGGCGAGGTGCGGTCAGGCATGGTCGGCGTCCTCCGGCTCCATCCAGGTCGACTTCGGGCCGGTGAGCACGACGTCCCAGCGGTAGCCGAGCGCCCACTCGGGCTCGGTCACGTCGTGGTCGTAGCGGGCCACGAGCCGCTCACGGGCCGCGGGGTCGACGATCGACTGGTAGATCGGGTCGAGCGCGAAGAGCGGGTCGCCCGGGAAGTACATCTGGGTGATGAGCCGCTGCGTGAACGCGGTGCCGAAGAACGAGAAGTGGATGTGCGCCGGCCGCCAGGCGTTGCGGTGGTTCTTCCACGGGTACGCGCCCGGCTTGATCGTCGTGAGGCGGTAGGAGCCGTCGTCGCCCGTGATCACCCGGCCGACGCCCGTGAAGTTCGGGTCGAGCGGGGCCGGATGCTGGTCGCGCTTGTGCACGTAGCGGCCCGAGGCGTTCGCCTGCCAGATCTCGATGAGCTGGTTCCGCACCGGCCGGCCGTCGCCGTCGAGCACTCGCCCGGTCACGATGATCCGCTCGCCGAGCGGCTCGCCGCGATGCTGGATGGTGAGGTCGCCCTCCTCGGCCGACACGTCGGTGTGCCCGAACGCGGGCGACACGAGCTCGATCTCCTCGGGGTCGGCGCGCACGAGCTCATGGGTGGGATGCCGCAGCGTCGTCGAGCGGTAGGGCGCGAAGTCGCGGCGCGGATGGGCGGCGAGCGGCGTGCCGGCGGATGCCGCGGCGTCGCGCTCGTGGCGGTGGCGCTCGGTGATCTCGTCGCCGATGGCCTGCTGGGTCAGCTCGGGCTGGGGAACGGGTCGGTGCATGCTCACTCCGTGGTGAAGGGAAGGCCGGCGTACTGCTCGGCGAGGCTCTGGGAGGCGGCGCGGGAGCCGGTGACGTACTCGAGCTGGCCGACCTGGCTGCGGTACCGGAAGGCGCGCGCCGAGGCATCCGGAACCTCGTGGTGCACGTGCAGCATCTCGGTCATCCACTGCGAGAAGTGCTGCACCTTCCACTGGCGCGCGAGGGCGCGGTCGCTGTAGCGGGCGAGCCCCGTGTCGTCGCCGGCGCGCTGGTCGAGGATGGCGCGGGCGAGCAGGGCCACGTCGGCGATCGCCGAGTTGAGGCCCTTCGCGCCGGTCGGCGGCACGATGTGGCCCGCGTCGCCCGCGAGGAACATGCGGCCGTGCTGCATGGTCGACACGACGAAGCTCCGCATCGGGGTGATCGACTTCTCGGTGATCGGCCCTTCCTTCAGCTGCCAGCCGTCGACGCCGAGGCGTTGCTGCAGGGCGTCCCAGATGCGGGCGTCGCTCCAGTCGTCGATCGACTCGTCGGGCGCCACCTGCAGGTAGAGGCGCGAGACCTCGAGCGAGCGCATCGAGTGCATGCCGAAGCCGTCGCGGTGCAGGGCGTAGATGAGGTCGTCGGTCGACGGCGGCACGTCGGCGAGGATGCCGAGCCAGCCGAACGGGTACGAGCGCTCGAAGACCTCGAGTCCGCCGACGGGGATGCTCCGGCGGCAGACGCCGTGGTAGCCATCGGCGCCGACGACGTAGTCGCACTCGAGCTCCTCGGTCACGCCGTCCTTCGTGTAGATGACGGTGGGCCGCGCTCCGGTCACGCCCACGGGTTCGACATCGGATGCCTCGAAGACGACGTTCGAACCGAGCCGGTCGTGCTCGGCGAGGAGGTGCTTCACCAGCGCCTGCTGGCCGTAGACCGTGACGGTGCGCCCGACGAGGTCGACGAAGTCGACGTGGTGCCGCTGTCCCTCGAACTGCAGGTAGATGCCGTGGTGCGTGAGGCCGCGCTCACGGAGATCGGCGTCGAGGCCGTGCTCGGCGAGGAGGTCGACCGACCCCTGCTCGAGCACGCCGGCGCGGATGCGACCGAGCACGTGCTCGCGCGTCTGGGCCTCGAGGATGACGAACGGCACGTCGGCCTGCGCCAGGAGGTGGCCCAGCAGCAGGCCGGCCGGGCCTGCGCCGATGATGGCCACGGAGGTGGACGTTCGCACTGGATGCCTCTCACGTCGTCGGGAAGAACATGACGAGCATGGATCGCGCCCGAGGCATCCGCATCGCGACTTCCACTCAGTGGAAGAAGTCGCTCACTCGCCCTGCGGCCGGTAGCCGAGCGCCGACGAGATGCCGCGCGCCGCCATGCGCACGCCGAGCGCGAACTGCGGCTCCCGGAGTCGCTCGACATGCGCGATGATCGACACCGCCGCGACGACCTCGCCGGTCGCATCCCGCACGGGCGCCGCCACCGAGAACGCGCCCTCGGTGAGCTCCTCGATCGACGTCGAGAGACCGAACGACCGGATCTCCGCCATGCGCCGTCGCAGCTCCCGCTCCTCGGTGAGGGTGTTCGGCATGAACTTGCGCCGATCCGACGCGAGCAGCTCGTCGAAGACCTCAGTGGGCGCGTGGGCCAGCAGCACGAGGCCCACGCCCGTGGCGTGCAACGGGAGTCGCGAACCGACGTCGGAGATCGCCGACACCGCACCCGGGCCCGACAGGCGCTCGAGGTAGATCGCGCCGAGTCCGTCGCGCACGGCCAGGTGCACGTGCTCGGTCGTCGCCTCGAGCAGGTCCTCGAGGTAGGGCATCGCGATGCGCCGCAACCGCATGGCCGTCGGCTGGCGCACGCCGAGCCGCCAGACCCGCATGCCCACCCGGTAGCGCCCGTCGTCGCCGCGCACGAGGCCCCCCCACGCCACCCACTCGCCCACCAGGCGATGCGCGGTCGAGAGCGGAAGGTTCGCACGGCCCGCGATCTCGCTCAGCGAGAGGTCCTCCCGGCCCTGGAACGCGTCGCCGATGGCGAAGAGCTTCTCGGCGACCGAGCGGCCGTCGGCGGCACGACCCGACATGCGCCAACTCTACTGAGCGGCGCCGTCAGCCCGACGCCGTCAGATCGCCATCCGCACGTACTGGTCGACGCGCTTCGACCGGAGGTCGCCGGGCTGGTAGTCCTGCTGCCAGTCGGTGTTCTCCCACAGGTCCTGGTAGTCGTGGGGCGCCGGTTGCCCGGGCTTCGGCTTCCGGTGCGAGGTCGCCTCGACGACGGAACGGTACTGGTAATGCCCCCAGAGCCGGTTGAACTCGGTGAAGTAGATGTCGGCCACCCGCCGGTCGCCACGGATGAGCAGCATGTTCTCGTCGTTCTCGATCGTCGACGCGGAGCTGAAGTTCGCCGACCCCGTCACGACGATGGGGTCGGGGCCGAGCGGGTCGTGGAGGATGAACTTCAGGTGGATGTAGGTGACGTGCAGGTTGAGCTTGATCGCCGAGTTGTTCGTCTCGGCAACCCAGCGTCCGAGCGTCGTGTGCAGCTCCGAGCCCTGCGCCTTGTAGGTGTTGTTCCGCGAGTTGAGCCGCACCACGGGGCCGGGGTTCGCCTTCGTCGGCCGCGGGTCGTCCTTCTCCTCGAGGAGGAGGAAGCACAGCGGGCCATCGACGCCGTTGGCGCTGATCGCCCGTCGGAAGTCCTGGGGGATGCCGAACGCGAACGTGCCGCACGAGAGACGCCTCGCCTTCGTGAGGAGCCGGACGTAGAGGTCGAGGGGAGCCGTGTCGCCCCGCGGGCTGAAGAGCGGAGTCGTCCCCTGCGGAATCGCGGCGATCGAGGTCGGCGTCGGGGTCAGTGCGCCGACCTCCTGCAGGAATGCGGCGTTGATCGGGTCCGTCCTGGCATCGGTCGCGGCGCCAGGGTCCTGCGCGAGGATCGACCAGTACGCCAGGAACTGCGCGGCCACCGTCGCGTCGCGCACCTGGTGCCCGACGTTCGCCTGCCCGTAGATCCCGCCGTCGGTCAGGTTCGTGGAGCCGGTCCACACGGCGACGGGCGCGCGTGCCGCGCCGCGGAGCAGCACCATGAACTTGTTGTGCTGGATGTCGTCGCGCCGCGCCACCCGAGGGATGATCGCCTCGTCGGGCAGGCCGGCGGCCTCGATCGCCTTCAGGTTCTCGACGCGCGGGTTGCTCGGCTCGAACTTCGGCGTCTTCAGCCCGTTCTTCGGGGTGGGCTGGATCGTGCGCTCGTTGACCTTGAGGTCGACGATCACCCGCACGTCGACGCCGCGGTCGATCGCGTCCTTCAGCGCGGCCAGCACCGACGGGAAGCGGAACTCGTAGAAGCATCCGCGGATCGCATCGCCCGGCTCCGCCGACGCGATGAAGCCGATGATCGCCTCATCGAGGTCGCGGCTCAGCCAGGCGAGCGCCTCGGCGCGCTTCTCGGGCGTCGGCTGCCGGTCGGGCGGCAGGTTGCCGAACCGGTTGGCATAGAACTGGCTCGAGGTGACCCCGCGATTGAAGACGATGTCATGGTCGCCGGCGCGGAGCGGCTCGGTGTCGACCGAGACCGTCACCGGCGGCGCGCTGCGGTCGAGCGCCGACGGCGTGCCCTTCAGCGGGTGGAAGACGTAGTCGTACGCGTGGCCTGGCTCGGCGACGAAGTCGTCCCAGACGAGGCTCTGGATCGGATGGTCGTACGTCGACACCTTCGTCGCGGGCGTCGGATTCGGCACGACCGAGCGGAACACCTTGTAGCCGTCGACCCAGTGACGGGCGCCGGTCGCCCGGTCGACGCGTTCGATCGCGAATCCGAGGAGCCCCTTCCGGGCGGTGGCGGTGGCGCGGATGCCGAACGAGACCGTGTTCGTGCCCGCCACGGCGAACACCTGCACGCCCTTGACCGTCTCGGACTTGACTCGCATGGTCGCCGCCTCCCACTCAGACCCAGGGGTCGCGCCAGCCGCCGTGGTCGGCGACGAGCGCGTCGGCCTCCGCCGGCCCCCACGATCCGGGCGCGTACGGATGCACCGGCGACGGCGCGTCGAGCAGCGGCTGCATGATGCGCCACGCCTCCTCGACGGTGTCCTGGCGGTTGAACCGCGGGCGCACGCCCCGGATGGCGGCGAGCAGCAGCACTTCGTAGGGCGTCGGCCCCTCGCCGCCCTCGGTCGCGAACTCCATGTCGAGGTGGATCGAGCTCGGCTTCGGGGCATCCGCCCGCTGCGCGTTGAGCACGAGCCGCAGCCCGGTCGACGGATCGAGCCGCATCACGAGCTGGTCGGTGGTGCTTGCGCCGTCGCGCAGCCCGAACCCGAGGTTGGGCGACGGCTTGAACACGAGCCGCACCTCGGTGGCGGTCACCGGGAGCAGCTTGCCCGTGCGGATGAAGAATGGCACACCCGCCCACCGCCAGTTCTCGATGCCGAGCTCGAGGGCGATGAAGGTCTCGGTCGTCGAGCCCGCCGCGACACCCGGGATGTCCAGGTAGCCGTCGAACTGGCCGCGCACCGCCCGGCCGGGGTCGGCGCTCGACACCGACTTGAAGAGCGACGTCTGCATGTCCTTGATGGTCTCCGTGTCGCCGCGGGCGGGCGCCTCCATCGCGACGGCGGCGAGGACCTGCAGGAGGTGGTTCACCACGACGTCGCGGAGCGCCCCGACCGGGTCGTAGAAGTGGCCGCGATCGGCGACGCCGAAGTCCTCGGCCATCGTGATGTGCACGCTGTCGACGTAGTTGCGGTTCCACACCGGCTCGAGCATCGTGTTCCCGAACCGCAGGTAGAGGATCTCCTCGAGGCCCATCTTCCCGAGGTAGTGGTCGATGCGGAACAACCTCGACTCGTCGACGTACCGGTGCAGCTCCTCGGCGAGCGCCCGCGCCGACGCGAGGTCGTGCCCGAACGGCTTCTCGACGACGACGCGGCCGTGCTCGGTGAGGCC
>NZ_JBFUCL010000089.1:0-11526 GCF_056405255.1 Agromyces sp. P1_H4
GACTGTTGCTGCGCCGACGGTCGACGCGACGCAGCTGCGCGGCCGCGGTGCGGCGGCATCCGACCTCGTCGAAGACACGCGCACCCAGGCGCGCCCCCGTCGACCCCGCGTCGGCGCCGTGGTCGGCATCGTGGCGGGGATCGTGGTGGTGGTCGTGATCGGCATCGCGGTGGCCCTCTCCGGCACGCTCCAGCAACAGTCGGCCGATCGAACGGCCGCCCCGTCCGGCGAGGACGCGATCCTCGCCGCCACCGTTCCCGCGCCCGAAGTGCAGCCCGGCGTGCCCTCGGCTGACGGCGCCAACGTGTCGTTCGCGGTCTCGCACGACGACGCCGAGGAGGGCGACCGGTACCGCTGGCAACGCGCCGACGGCTCCGGCGCGATCGCGGTCGCCGACGGCCCGACCATCGTCGTCGACGGGGTGACGGCGGGCGAGCGCGTCTGCATCGAGGTGCAGGTGCAGCGCGGGAGCAAGACCTCCGAACCGGTCACGGAGTGCACCGCATGAGGCCCCTCAAGGTCGAGTACTGCGGCGAGTGGTACACCGTGAACGAGGGCGAGGCCTTCGGGATCGGGCGCGAGTCCGACCTGACCATCGACGACAACCCCTACCTGCATCGCACCTTCCTGACGCTGTCCAGCGAGTACGGCCTCTGGTGGCTCTCGAACGTCGGCCAGCTCCTCTCGGCCACCGTCTCGGACGCGACCGGCAGCGTGCAGGCCTGGGTCGCGCCGGGGGCGAAGCTGCCGCTCGTCTTCCAGACGGTGCACGTGATGTTCAGTGCCGGCTCGACCACCTACGACTTCACGATCCACGCCGAGGAGGACTTCTACAACACCTCCCTCACGGCGAGGCCGGCCGACGGCGGCACCACGATTCTCCCGGTGACGCTCACGACGAGCCAGCGGCTCCTCGTCGTGGCGCTCGCCGAGCATGTGCTGTCGCAGCCGTCCGCCGGCAGGTCGGTGGTGCCCACTTCGGCCGAGGCGGCTGCGCGCCTCGGGTGGAGCATGACCACGTTCAACCGCAAGCTCGACAACGTCTGCGAGAAGCTCGACAAGATCGGCGTCGACGGGCTCCGGGGCGGCCGCGGCAGGCTCGCGACCAACCGGCGTGCGCGGCTCGTGGAGTACGCCGTCGCAACTCGGCTGGTGAGCACCGACGACCTGGCGCTGCTCGACGGCGCCGACGATGTCCCCGACGGAGTCGCCGAGGGCAGCGACCCGCGCGCCTGACCGCGAGCCTGCACGGCCGGCGCGGAACGCCGGCAACTCTCATCGACCCAGCCGGAAGCAGGCGCCACGTCCCCCGAGCGCGGGTGACATGGGGATCCCTCCCCATGTGGCCCGTCAGGAGGTCCGTGTTACCGTGTACCCCGGTGTGGGGAGAGAACCGGCGCCATTCTGCGTCGGCGCGAACAGGTCAGGGAGTCACGGGTGGGAGTGTTCACTTCGTGGATCCGCACGCGCAAGACCACCGCGACCATCACCGCGCTGGCGCTGATCGCCGGTGTTCCATTGGCCTTCGCGGTGCTGCACCAGGGCTTCCCGGTCACCGATCCCGACCTTCGCGCCCGCGACGTCTGGGTGACGAACGCGAAGGACCTGCTGGCCGGCCGTCTGAACCGTCCGATCGGCGAGCTGGATGCCGCCGTCAGCACGGCGACGAATGAGTTCGACGTCTTCCAGGACGGCGACTCGGCCTTCCTCTACGACCGCGGCATCGGATCCATCGAGCGCATCGACCCGTCGTACACCACGCTGACGGAGCGCATCGACGTGCCGCCAGGATCCACGGTCGCCTACGGCGGGGACGTGCTCGCCGTGCTGTCGCCGAAGGGCGAGCTGTGGACGGTCCGCGCGGGCGGCTCCCTCTCGTTCGACGCCGCCGGGACGGACCCGCTGCTGAAGCTCGGCGAGGACGCCGAGGTCGCGGTGAGCTCCGAGGGCACGGTCTTCGCCACGAAGCCGAGCAAGGGCTCCCTGTACCGGGTCCCCGTCGACGGCGGCGATCCCGTCCGCACGTCCATCCCCAAGCTCACCGGGCACCAACTCGCCGCGATCGGCGAACGTGCCGTGGTGCTCGACACCGAGGAGGATCGCCTCCTCGTCGACGATCGGTCGATCGAGCTCCCCGAAGCGGGCCTGCGATTGCAGCAGTCGGGTGGCGAGCATGACGTCGCCTACGTGGCATCCGGCGGCGGATTGATGTCGGTGCCGCTCGACGGGGGAGAGGTCGTCGTCACCTCCAACGGCGCGGATGCCCCGGCCGACGGTGCCGACGACGTCGCGGCCCCCGTGTGGCTCGACGGCTGCGCGCACGGCGCCTGGGCGACCTCCGCCCGGTACCTCGTGGAGTGCGACGGCGCGGAGCCCGAGTCCCAGCAGATCGACCAGCCCACTGCCGGTTCGCGCCTCGAGTTCCGCGTGAACCGTGACGTCATCGTGCTGAACAACCTCACGAATGGCAACTCGTGGCTGGTCGACTCCGACCTGCGCCTCGTGGACAACTGGGAGGAGGTCACGCCGCCCGAGGAGTCGGAGGACCAGGAGGGCGACGAGAAGTCGTCCCAGCAGAACTTCGAGGACACGCTCGCGGAGCGCGGTCCGATCAACCGTCCGCCGCTCGCGCGCGACGACGAGTACGGCGTGCGTCCCGACCGCACCACGATCCTCGAGGTGCTCGAGAACGACACCGATCCCGACGGCGACGTGCTCACGGTCGCCGGCCTCCCGACGGTGAGCGGCGCYTCGGGGCGGCTCGAGCTGATCGACGGCGGTCGTGCGCTGCAGTTCACGCCCGACGAGGGGGCCGCGGGCACGGCGTCGTTCCGCTACTCCGTGTCCGACGGGCGCGACGGGGTTGCGGAGGCCAATGTCGACGTGCGCATCACCCCCGACAGCGAGAACGAGGCGCCGATCTCGCTGCGCAACGGCGCGACGAGCGTCGARCAGGGGCGCCAGATCTCCTACAACGTCCTCGCGGACTGGAACGACCCCGACGGCGACGACGTCTACCTCGTGAACGCATCGCCCACCAGCGGCGACTCGGTGCGATTCAGCCCCGACGGGCTCGTGACCTTCGAGCACCAGTCCGGCGAGCTCGGCGTCAAGGAGGTGCAGTACATCGTCTCCGACGGCCGCACCGAGGCGGCCGGCATCCTCACCGTGGAGGTGAAGCCGACCGGCACCCTGAACCCGGTCGGAACCCCCGACTTCGCACAGGTGTTCGCGGGCGAGACGTTCGCGATCGAGCCGCTCGCGAACGACCTGTCGCCGTCGGGTGCGCCGCTCAGCCTCGTGGGCGTCGAGGAGGCGCCCGACGACGCGGTCATCACCCCGAACATCGAACGCGGCACCATCACGTTCTCCGCGCCCGAGCCCGGTGAGTACGTCTTCCTCTACAACCTCGCCGCCGACACCGCCGTGAGCGTCGGCCTCATCCGGGTCCAGGTCACGCAGCCGCCCAGTGAGGCGCCCGCGCCCATCGCCGTCAAGGACATCGCCTACCTCCGTCCGGGGGAGCCGACCACGGTGCCGTTGCTCGTCAACGACGTGTCGCCGTCGGGCCGGGTGCTCGCCGTGCAGTCGGTCGACGAGACGGCGACCGACGACCTCGTGTCGGTCGAGATCCTCACCAACACGGTGGCGCGGGTCACGGCATCCGAGGCCATCGACCGCCAGCTCCAGTTCGAGTACACGATCTCCGACGGCGTGAACACGGCGACGGCGACGGTGGCCGTGGTGCCGGTGCCGCCGCTCGTCAAGCACCAGCCGCCGGTCGCGCTCGACGACAGCGTGAACGTGCGAGCCGGCGACATCGTGACGGTGCCGGTGCTCGCGAACGACTATCACCCCGACGCGGCATCCATCCACGTCCTGCCCGACCTCGCGAACACGACGGCAGCCGAGGGCCTGGCCTTCGTCAGCGAGGATTCGGTGCGCTTCCAGGCTCCGGATGCCCCGGGCACGTACACGACGGTCTACACGATCGGCGACGACTTCGACCAGACGGCGCGCGCCACCGTCCGGTTCACGGTGGTGGGGCCCGATCCCGACGCCAACCGCGCGCCGCTTCCCACACCGCTCACCTCGCGCACCTTCGAGGGGTCGGCGGTGAAGATCGACGTGCCGCTCGACGGCATCGACCCCGACGGCGACTCGGTCGTGCTGACGGGCATCTCGACCGCGCCCTCGCTCGGCCGCATCGTGGAGTCGACGAGCACCTCCATCACCTACGAGGCCCTCACGGGGTCGGCCGGCACCGACTCGTTCAGGTACGAGGTGCAGGACACCGGCGGTGCCACCTCGGTGGGCATCATCCGCATCGGCGTCATCCCGCGCCCGGTCGTGCAGCTTCCCCCGAAGGCCGTCGACGACACCATCGCGATGAAGCCCGGGCGCACCGTCGGGGTCGAGGTGCTGCTCAACGACTCCGATCCGTCGGGGTACGAGTTGCACGTGGCCGGCCTGCCCGAGGTCGACGAGGGCATCGAGGCCGAGATCCGCGACCGCCGTCGCGTCGTGGTGACCGCGCCCGAGACCGAGGGCGCCTACACGATCCGATACGAGATCTCGAACGGCCATGGCGGCGCGGACGCGGCGTTCCTCCAGGTGGCGGTGTCCAAGGATGCGGTGATCCTGCCGCCGACGGCGGAGGACCAGGTCATCGAGCCCGAAGAGGTCGTCGATGTCGAACGGGTCAACGTCGACCCGCTCGCCGATGCGACGAACCCCGGCGGACTCGTGGAAGACCTGAAGGTGACCGTCGAGGGTCCGAACGCCGGCCGGGCTCAGGTGCTGCCCGACGGGACGATCGACGTGGAGCCGGGCAGCCGACGCTACGCCGTGGCGTACCGCCTCACCAACGAGCTCGACGCCCTCTCCGCCATGGCGTTCGTCATCGTCCCACCGATCCCGGGTGGCGACACGGAGGTCGAGGAGACCCAGCGCCCGAAGACGCCCGAGGAGCTCGCCGCCGAGGAGAAGGCGAAGTTCCCGGCACCGCACCTCGCCGAGTTCCCCCCGGTCGTCGTGCCGATGAACGGCAAGGTCGTGTGGGATGCGAACGACATCGTCGTGGTGCCGTCGGGCCAGCCGCCCCTCATCCTCTCGGCGACGGCGACGAATGCGAAGGACGCACCGTTCGTCGACGGCACGACCCTGCAGTACGTTCCCGAGCAGGACTACCGGGGCTCCGCCTCCGTGACCTTCACCGTGACCGACGGAACGAGCGCTTCCGATCCGATCGGACGCGTCGCGATCCTCACGATTCCGATCACCGTGGGCGACCCCAACTTCAACGACACTCCACCCACATTCACGCCCCGCACCGAGACCATCGAGGCGGGTGAGACGCCGCTCGACATCGACCTGCGCTCCTCGAGCTTCCAGCCGAACCCCGACAACATCCAGCGCATCCAGTACACGAACCTGCGCGGAACGACGTCCGACATCCAGGCCCAGATCACCGACGGCACCCTCACCGTGTCGGCCCCGCTCGGCGTGCAGCCCGGCACGGCGGCGCATCTCACCTTCGACCTGAAGTTCGAGTCGTTCACGGTGCCGGGCTACGTCGACGTGAAGGTCGTGTCGTCGACGCGCGCCAAGCCGATCGCCACCAACGACGGCCCGATCGACATGACCCGCAGCCAGTCCCTTGCCGTCGACGTGCTCGCGAACGACTTCAATCCGTTCAACGCCGAGGGCAAGCCGCTGCGCGTGGTCGCCGCGGAGGTGGACTCCGCGAACGTCGGCTCGAACGCGTCGGTCAGCTTCAACACGAGTGGCATCACCGTGCGCACCGGGCCAGTGTTCACGGGACAGTTGAGCGTCATCTACCGCATCGGGGATGCGACCATGGACCCCGCGCGGGAGGTGCAGGGGCGTGTCACGGTGGTCGTGCGCGACCGGCCCGACGCTCCGAGCATCACGGGCATCGTCGGGGGCGATGGCAAGGTCCAGTTGACGTGGCGGGCGAACGCCACGAACAACTCGCCGATCACGAGCTACATCGTCTCCGCGTCGCCATCCGGCGGCGGGCCCTGGACGTTCGGCGCCAGTGCTGCCGGCTCCCCGCAGAACATCCCCAACCTGGCGAACGGCACCACCTACAGCTTCAACGTGCGTGCGGTGAATGCAATCGGCACGTCCGACGCGTCGACGCCCGCGAGTGCGACCCCGTACGGCACCCCGACCGCCCCGAGGAACGTGAGCCACGGCTCGATCGGGTACGCGCCCGCAGATGTCACCGTGAGCTGGGCCGCGCCGTCGGACACCGGCGGCGGCGCCGTGGAGTACCAGGTCCGGGTCGACGGCGGCGGCTGGTCGGGCCTGCAGGGCGGCACCTCGAAGACCATCTCGAACCTCGGCGCGGGCACCCACACGGTGGAGGTGCGCGCGAGGAACAACGGCAGCGGGCAAACCGGTCCGGCCGCCGGCACGACGTTCGGCGTCGAGAACCGGCCGCCTCCCGCCTTCTCGGCCTCGGTGTTCAAGGGCGGTTCGGCGCCGTACTGCTCCGGATGCCACTACGTCGGGGTCGACTTCTCGAACCTCCCCGCCGGGCGGTACAACGTCGTGACGGAGATCAACGGCAGTTCCGGCAGCTTCTACGTCGGCACGTACGACCTCGGATCCTCCGGCTCGCTCGTGCTCCAGAACGGCCTGGGCCAGCGGAACAACGACTCGATCCGCGTCCGGTTCACGCCCACGGGCGGCGGCGCCAACAAGTACTCGGATGCGACCTCGAACTGGGACGCCCTCCCCGTTCGCGGCGGGAACCCCTGATCAGGAGAACGAACGAATGTCAGTAACGCAAGAACAGGCCCTCTGGTTCCAGGACGCCTTCTCGAAGCTCGTCGACAACGTCGACCAGGCGATCCTCGGCAAGCGCGAGGTCATCGAGCTCGTGGTCACCGCACTGCTCTCCGACGGCCACGTGCTCCTCGAGGACTTCCCGGGCACCGGCAAGACGGTGCTCGCGAAGGCGCTGGCCAACACGCTCGACGGCACGAACTCCCGCATCCAGTTCACGCCCGACCTGCTGCCGTCCGACGTCACCGGCGTCACCATCTACGACCAGGGCAAGGGCCGCTTCGAGTTCCACCACGGACCGATCTTCGCCTCGATCGTGCTCGCCGACGAGATCAACCGCGCGAGCCCGAAGACGCAGTCGTCGCTCCTCGAGGTCATGGAGGAGGGCAAGGTCACCGTCGACGGCGTGAGCTACGACGTCGGCAGCCCGTTCATGGTGATCGCCACGCAGAACCCCGTGGAGCAGGCCGGCACGTACTCGCTGCCCGAGGCGCAGCTCGACCGGTTCCTCATCAAGACCTCGCTCGGCTACCCCGATCACGACACGGCCGTGACCCTGCTCCTCGACTCGGCGAACCGCGCGCGCGCGTCCAAGGTGTCGCCGATCATCGCCTCGAGCTCGGTGAACACGATGTCGCAGCTCGCCTCCGACGTGTACGTCGACGCAGCCGTGCTCTCCTACCTCAACGAGATCGTGTCGGCGACCCGGGCGCACCAGGACTCGGCGCTGGGCGTCAGCATGCGCGGCGCCCTCGCGCTCGCCCGCACCGTGAAGACGTGGGCGATCGCCCACGGACGCACGTACGTGACACCCGACGACGTTCGGGAGCTGGCCGTGCCGGTGCTCGCGCACCGCATCATCGTCGACCCCGAGTCCGAGTTCGCCGGCGTCACCGCGGAGGACATCGTCAGCCGCGTCCTCGTGGACATCGCCCCCCCGGCCTACCGGGCGGCATGACCGCCGAACCCGGCGCGCAGACGACACCCTCGCAGACGCGCATCGCATTCCGCGCGGTCGGGCGGTCGCTCGCGGCATCCGCTCGATCGATCGCCGGCCGGCTCGCGCACGTCGCGCGCGCCGTCGCGGAGTTCTGCGCACCGGTGACCGGCGTGGTGTCCACGGTCGGATGGCTCGTGCTGGCGGCCGCAGCGGTGTCGCTCGTGATCGCCTTCACGTTCGGCTGGATCGAGTTCGCCTTCCTCGGGTTCACGCTGCTCGCCGCGGTGCTCGTCTCGGTCGCCTTCGTGTTCGGCCGCATGCACTTCCGTGTCGGCATCCAGCTCCAGCCGGCGCGCGTCGTGGCAGGGGAGCGGGCGTTCGGACGGCTCCTCGTGACCAACGCGGGGGGCTCGCCRTCGGCGCCGTCCCGCATCGAGCTGCCGGTCGGAGCGGGCCTCGCCGAGTTCGTCGTCCCCTCACTCACTCCCGAGGCGGAGCACGAGGAGCTGTTCGCGGTTCCGACGAACCGACGCGCCGTCATCATCGCCGGGCCGGCCGTGTCGGTGCGCGGCGACCAGCTCGGGATCCTGCGCCGCATGGTGCGCTGGACCGACCCGGTGGAACTGTTCGTGCATCCGGTCACCGCTCGGCTCCGGCCGTCCGCGGCGGGCCTCGTGCGCGATCTCGAGGGCGAGATCACCAAGGTCATCACGAACAACGACATCTCGTTCCACGCGCTGCGGGCCTACGAGCCCGGCGACGCCCTGCGGAACGTGCACTGGCGCACCTCGGCGCGAACCGGGCAGCTCATGGTGCGCCAGTACGAGGAGACGCGCCGCTCGCAGCTCGTGCTCGTGCAGGTGACGGAGCGCGCCCAGTACGCCTCGGATGACGAGTTCGAGCTCGCCGTCTCGGTGCTCGCCTCGATCGGCGTGCAGGTCATCCGCGACGCGACACGCCTCGCGGTCGTCACCGAGTCGATCGCCCTTCGCACCGCGACCCCGACTGTGCTCCTCGACGATTCGTCGCGCATCGAGCCGGTGGAGCGACGGTTCCCGACCGTGCGCGACTTCGTGCGGGACGCCACCAAGCGCCTCCCGGCACCGAGCGTCGTGATCGCCATCGGCGGCTCCCTCCTGCCGGTCGCCGAGTTCCGTTCCATCGAGACCCTCTTCGGCGCCGACACGGTCACGATCGCGTTCCGCGTCGAGCTCGGCACCTCCAGCACCATCACGAAGGTCGCGGGCACCACGGTCGTGACCGTCGGCGACCTGGCCGACCTGCCGCGACTGGTCAGGAGGGTCCGGCCGTGAACCGACTTCCCCGCAACGTGACCAGCGACATCCTCGTCCTCAGCCTGCTGTCCGTGCTCGGCATCATCGGGTACGAGACCTCGTTCGGCGACCTGAACTTCATGCTCGCGGCGGGTGCCGGACTCGTCGTCGGCACCCTCGTCGCCGTCGCCGGCGCCGTGTGGCGGCTCGGCGTCCTCACCACCGTGCTCGTCGGCCTCGCGGCCTACTTCCTGCTCGGCAGCGCGTTCACCATGCCCGGGGAGGCGCTCTTCGGCGTGCTGCCCTCGCTCGCCTCCCTCACGGGGCTCGCATTCGGCGCGGTCTACGGCTGGGCCGACATCGTCACGATCGGCACGCCGGTCGAGGCGCCCTACTACATCGCCGTGGTGCCGTACTTCGCCGCCTGGCTCGTGTCGCTCGTCGGCACGATGCTCGCCACGCGCTGGCTCCCGAAGCGCCGCACGGCGCTCCGCGCGAGCGTGCTGCTCATCGGCCCGATCGTCCTCTACCTGTCGGGAATCCTGCTCGGCACCGACGAGGCGTTCTTCGCCGGGGTCCGCGGCGTCTCCTTCGCCGTCATCGCCCTCGTCTGGATCGCCTGGCATCGCGGAACGACCGTCGAGGCGAGTGGCGACGGGGCCAGGCGCCTGCGCCGCCAGAAGGTCGTCGGCACCGCCTCGGTCGTCGTGGGGGCCGTGGTCGTGGGCGCGCTGGCCGGGGCGGCGGTCGCGCCGGTGTCGCCCGAGCGCTTCGTGCTCCGCGACGAGATCGTGCCGCCGTTCGACCCGCTCGAGTTCCCGAGCCCGCTCTCGGGATTCCGGGAGTACACCAAGGACCTCGTCGAGGACACCCTGTTCACGGTGCGGGGACTCGAACCGGGCGACACGGTGCGCCTCGCCACCATKGACGCCTACACGGGCCGACTCTGGAACGTGGCCGGTCCCGACGACGTGGGTGCCGACGGCGGCGGCTACGGCATCGTCGGCGAGTCCCTTCCCGAGCCCGAGCTGGCCGAGCTGGGCTCCGCACGTGACATCGAAGTCGAGGTCGGCGAGTACCGCGACGTGTGGCTCCCCACGGTGGGGTACGGCAGCTCGCTGCGCCTGCTCGACCAGGGCAGCGCCGAGCGAGCCGGCGACCTCCGCTACAACCCGGCGGCGGGCACGGCGGTGCTCACGAGCGGCGTCGCCGAGGGCGCGCGCTACGAGTTGCGCGCCAACGTGCAGGTCGAGCCCGACAGCGAGGAGCTGATCGACGTTCCGGTGGCCGACATGACCCTCCCGGTCGTCGAGAACTCGCCCGACGTCGTCGCGGCGAAGGCCTCCGAGTTCGCCGGTGATGCGGCGAGCCCGATCGAGCAGCTCCGCGCGATCGAGCGGGCGCTGAAGACCGGCGGATTCCTCAGCCACGGGCTCGCATCCGACGCGGTGCCCTCCCGTGCAGGCCACGGCGCCGACCGCATCACCGAGCTCTTCACGCGCTCGCAGATGGTCGGCGACGCGGAGCAGTACGCCGCGGCGATGGCGCTCATGGCACGGTCGCTCGGCTATCCGGCTCGCGTCGTGATGGGGTTCGCGCCCGACATCGCGGACGGCCAGGAGGAGGTCGACGTCGTCGGCGACGACGTGACCGCCTGGGTGGAGGTGCCGTTCGAGGGTGTCGGCTGGGTCTCGTTCCGCCCGACGCCCGACAACATCGACGTCCCGCAGGAGCAGACCCCGAAGCCCAAGTCCGAGCCGCAGCCCCAGGTGCGCCAGCCCCCGCGTGCGGAGCACAGCGAGGACGAACTGCTGACCACCGTCGAGATCGACGAGACCGACGACGACGACAAGGACCGGCCGTTCTCGATCCCGGGCTGGGTCTGGGTCACGGTGGCGGCGGTCGGCATCCCGGCGGCGCTCGTGTTCCTGCCGATGCTGGTGGTCGGATTCGTCAAGGGGACTCGCCGCCGCCGCCGCCGGTCGGGGCCCAACGACCGGCAGAGCGCCGCCGCGTGGGAGGAGCTCGTCGACCGCTACGCCGAGCTGGGCTTCGAGCCTCCCGAGCGAGCGACGAGACTGCAGGCCGCGCGCATCCTCGAGCAGCAGTTCGACGAGCAGGGGCTCGGCGCGCTCGCGCGAGCGTCGGCAGCGGCGACGGATGCCTCCGCCCCGGCGCCGGTGCCCGTGCGGCTGTCGACGCTGGCGGCGACCATCGACCGCGACGTCTTCGACGGGGCATCCGTCGACGACGCGGCCGTCGAGCGGCGCTGGACGGAGGCGGATGCCGCGACGGCGGTGGTGGCGAATGCGGCCGGCCGGGTGCGTCGATTCGTGAGCCGGTACCGGATCCGCCTCCGTCGGTAGAGTGGAGTGGTGGCTGAACCGGACTTCATCGTCCCCCCGCCGGGGCTGATCCCGGCTGCGCCCGAGCAGCCCGCGCAGCCCGAGCGCACCGACCCCGACCGCACCGTTCGAGCCGTGCCCGCCCGGGCGC
>NZ_JBFUCL010000090.1:0-11443 GCF_056405255.1 Agromyces sp. P1_H4
GCGGCGCGAACAGCTCCGCGCCGGCCGGGACCGCCTCGAGCACCTCGTCGCCCTGCACCYGCCCGAGTGGGACGTGCCGCGCGTCACCGGCGGCATCGTCACCTGGGCCGGCCTCGGTGCGCCGGTGAGCTCGCAGCTCGCGCTGGGCGCCCGCCGCGAGGGGCTCATCGTGGCCGCCGGCCCGAGGTTCGGGGTCGACGGGGCGTTCGAGCGGTTCCTCCGGCTGCCCATCTGCTACAGCCCCGAGACGACGGATGCCGCGGTGCTGGCGCTCGCGCGCGCCTGGCGGTCGCTCGCCCGCACCCCCGTGACCGAGCCCGAACCCGAGCTGCTGGCCTCCGTGGTCTGAGGATCAGACGCCCGTCGCGATCACCGGCTCGTCGTCAGCCGGCGCGGTCTCGGTGCGCTCGCCGCGGGGCGCCGCGATGGAGGGGCCGTCCGTGCGACGGCGGAACAGGAGCGCCGCGATCACCGCGCCCACCGCGAACAGGCCGGCGCCCCACCAGTACGCGACCGCGTAGCTGTGGATCGCGGCATCCGACAGCACGGCCTCGGTCGGCGGCGTGTGCGACGCGATGTAGTCGGTGGCCGCGGTCGCCGCAAGGGTGTTCAGCAACGCGGTGCCGATGGATCCGCCCACCTGCTGGCTGGTGTTCACCATGGCCGACGCGACGCCCGCGAACGACCGCTCGACGCCGAACGTGGCCGTCTGCATGGACGCCGGCATGATCGAGCCCATGCCGAAGCCGAGGATCATGAGCGGCGCGAGCACGTCGGCGACGTAGGTGCTCTGCGCGTCGAGGTGGGTGAGGATGACCATGCCGGTCGCGGCGATGACCATGCCGATCGGCACCATGACCTTCGGGCMGAACCTGGGCACGAAGAGGTTGGTCGACAGCTGCGCGGCGAGCACGAGCATCAGGATCATCGGCAGGAACGCCAGCCCCGTCTGGATCGGCGAGTAGCCGAGCGACGTCTGCAGGTAATACGTGACGAAGAGGAAGATGCCGAACATGCCGGCGCCCGCGATGAAGACCGACAGGTAGGCGGCGCCTCGGTTGCGGTCGAGCACGATCTGCAGCGGGAGCAGCGGGTGGGTCGCCCGGCGCTGCCAGAGCACGAACGCCACGAGCAGCACTGCGGATGCCGCGAGCATGCCCCACGTCATCGGCGAGTCCCAGCCCTCGGTCTCGGCGTTCGAGAACCCGTAGACGAGGAGGAACAGCGCGCCCGAGATGAGGATCGTGCCGGGCAGGTCGAGCTTCGGACGCGGGCCGGTGCGTGCCACGTGGCGCACGAACAGGGCGGCGCCGACGATCGCGACGGCCGCGATGAACACGTTGATGTAGAGGTTCCAGCGCCAGTTGAACTGCTCGGTGAGGAAGCCGCCGAGGAGCAGGCCGATGGCGCCGCCCGCGCCCGCGATCGCGCCGAAGACGCCGAACGCCCGGGCGCGTTCCTTGGGGATCGTGAACGTCGTCGTGAGCACCGCCAGGGCCGTGGGCGCGAGGAGCGCGGCGAATGCGCCCTGCAGCGCGCGGCCGGTGACGAGCACGCCGAAGGTCGGTGCGGCGCCCGCGAGGGCCGAGGCGAGCGCGAAGCCGATGAGGCCGATGATGAAGGTGCGCTTGCGGCCCCAGAGGTCGGAGAGCCGGCCGCCGAGCAGCAGCAGGCTGCCGAAGGCGAGCGAGTAGGCCGTGACGACCCACTGGCGGTCGCCGTCGGAGAAGCCGAGGTCGGCCTGTGCGGCCGGAAGCGCGATGTTCACCACGGTGGCGTCGAGCACCACCATGAGCTGGGCCAGCGCGACGGTCGCGAGGGTCCACCAGCGGCGGGAGGACGCCGCGACGGGCGTGGGAGTCGTGGTCGGAGCGGAGGTCATGGGCGCCACTCTATACGAGACTGGGCGGTTTCGGATATGAACAGTTCCTGAAGTAACATGGCAGCAACACGACCGCCACGCGAGAAGGGGAGAAGACCGCAATGGCGCAGTCCGACTCCACCGCCCAGATCGAGTCCGACGCGCCAGCTCCCCGGCTCGGCCGCAAGCGCGACCACACCCGCGACCCCGAGATCCTCGACGCGGCGATCGACGTGCTCGCCGAGTCCGGGTTCGACGGCATGACGATCGACATGGTCGCCGCCCGGGCGAAAGCCGGCAAGGCCACCATCTATCGCCGATGGCCCTCGAAGGCCGACCTCGTGCTCGACGCCGTCGCGTGCATGAAGGCCGCCGACCTCGATCCCGAGCGGTTGCCCGACACGGGCACGCTGCGCGGCGATCTCGTCGCGATGATCCGCCCGCGCTCCATCGAGGAGGGCGAGCGCAAGCTGCGCATCATGGGCGGGCTGTTCGGCCTGATCTCCACGTCGCCCGAACTCGCCACCGCGGTGCACGAGGCGATCCTCGAGCCCAGGCTCGCGGTGAATCGGCTCTTCCTGCGGCGGGCCGTCGACCGGGGCGAGATCTCCGCAGACCGCGACATCGAGCTGCTGGCGAGGGTGGCCTCGGGCATGGCGGCGTTCCGCATGCTCGTCGAGCAGCAGCCGCTCGACGCCGCGTACCTGACGTCGCTCATCGACCACGTCATCCTGCCGGCCGCCGGGATCTCGCCCGAGGCGCGCACAAACTAGGTCGACCAGCGGCGGCCGATCGCATCCGGCCGTTCACCCTCCGGTCACCGGGGCGTCGCCCATCCGGAGCACTGTTGCGGGGAATCATCCCTTCCCCCGACAGGAGCACACCCGCATGAAGCGAGCAACACTCGCGCGCTGCACGGCCGTGGCCGCGGCATCCGTCGTCGCCCTCGGTGTCGTGGGCGCGATGCCGGCCCTCGCGGCCGACGAGGCCTCGAGCTTCCACCGCACCGCCACCTACCCCGTCTTCCAGAACGTGCCCGCAGGGGTCGACCCGGCCGCGCCGACCGTCGCGGAGATCTCGGCGGTGTCGAAGGACGGCCGCACCGTCGTCTCCACCGACGCACTCGGCAAGCGCATCGGATTCCTCGACCTCACCGATCCCGCCGCGCCGGTCGGCCTCGGCACGGTGTCGCTCGCCGAGCTCGGGCACGCCGACGACCAGCCGACCTCGGTGTCGATCGTGGGCCAGTACGTCCTCGTCGTGATCGACGAGACCGGCGGCGACTTCACCGCGCCCAAGGGCCGCCTCGACGTGCTGCGGCTCTCCGACCGGCAGCGGGTTGCGAGCATCGACCTCGGCGGGCAGCCCGACTCGATCGCGATCTCGCCCGACCAGAAGTACGCGGCCATCGCGATCGAGAACCAGCGCGACGAGGACCTCGAGGTGGGCGGCGTCGAGGGCGGCCTGCCCCAGGCTCCGGGCGGCTTCGTGCAGGTCGTGAAGCTCACCGGCGCGAAGCCGGCGAACTGGAAGGCCAAGCCCGTCTCGTTCAGCTCGAAGCTCGCCACCGGCATCCTGCAGCACGCCGGCATCACCGCCCCCGGCGACCCCGAGCCCGAGTACGTCGCGTTCTCGCCCGACGGCCTGCTCGCCGTGACGCTCCAGGAGAACAACGGCATCGCCATCGTCGAGCCGCGCACCGGCCTGCTCGTACGGGCGTTCTCGGCCGGCACGGTCACCGCCGACGGCTTCGACACGAAGAAGGACAAGGTCATCGACGCGAGCGGCTCGCTCGTCGACGTGCCCCGCGAGCCCGACGCGATCGCCTGGGTCGACCGGCGCCACGTCGCCGTCGCGAACGAGGGCGACCTCGTGGGCGGCACGCGCGGCTGGTCGATCTTCGACGTGGTCACGGGCGCCCCCGTGTGGGACGCCGGCAACACCTTCGAGCAGCTCGCCATCTCCCATGGCGTCTACAACGACGACCGCGCGGCGAAGAAGGGCCCCGAGCCCGAGGGGCTCGCCATCGCCGAGTTCGACGGCACGAGGTACGCCTTCGTGGCGAGCGAGCGCTCGAACTTCATCGCCGTCTACGACCTGACGAACCCGAGGGAGCCCGAGTTCGTGCAGACGCTCTTCGCGACCAACGGTCCCGAGGGCGTGCTGCCGATCCCGGCCCGCGACCTGCTCGTCGTCTCGAGCGAGGTCGACGACGCGTCCGTCGGCGTGCGCGCCAGCGTGAACGTCTACGAGTTCGGGCCCGGCGTCGACGACCAGACTGGCATCGTCTCGGACTCGGTCGACGGCAAGGCCATCGGCTGGCAGGCCCTCGGCGCCCTCTCGGCGGATCCCGCCGACACCGGTTCGCTCTTCGCCGCGAGCGACTCCGCCGTGAAGCCGAGCACGATCTACTCGGTCGACGTGACCGGCGCCCCCGCCCGCATCACCCGCTCCTTCGCGGTGACGAACGCGGGTGTGCCGGCGAACCTCGACATCGAAGGGCTGTTCGCCCGCCCGCAGGGCGGCTTCTGGCTCGCGGCCGAGGGCGCCGACGGCGCCGGCAACGCGCTCGTGCGCACGGATGCCGCGGGCGCGGTGCAGCAGACCGTCGCCCTGCCGGCCGAGATCACGGCGCACATCGGCAAGTGGGGCCTCGAGGGGGTCACTGCGGTGACGGATGCCGCGGGCGCCGAGCGCGTCTTCGTCGTGCTGCAGCGACCGCTGTGGACCGACCCGGCCACGGCATCCGGCCCCATCGACGGCGACGGCGTGACCCGCATCGGCCGCTACGACGTGGCGACCGGTGCGTGGACCTGGTTCGGCTACCGGCTCGAGGGCACGACGGCACCCGGCGACTGGATGGGGCTCTCCGAGATCACGGCGGTCGACGCCGACACGCTCGCGGTCATCGAGCGTGACAAGCTCATCGGCCCGGCGGCCGCGGTGAAGCGCGTGTACACCGTCGAGCTCGGTGACGCCGCGGGCATCACGGGCCTCGGCGCGCCGGGCGAACTGCCCGTACTCGACAAGGGGCTCGCGGTCGACGTGCTGCCGGCCCTGCGGGCCGGGAACGGATGGACGCAGGAGAAGCTCGAGGGGCTCGCCATCGGCGGCGACGACCAGGTCTACGCCGTCACCGACAACGACGGGCTGAAGGATGCCACGGGCGAGACGGTGTTCCTCCGTCTCGGTGCGGCATCCGACGTCTTCGCCTCGCGGTAGCAGGGTTGCGGGGCGGCGGTCGCCCCCCTGGGTATTTCGACCGCCGCCCCCGGACCACGGGATCGAACACCGTGGCCCACTGCGCMGCATCGGGTGGCGGCACAGGCTCTCGGGGGGATCGGCGCTGAGGGGCCGCGCCGATCCCCGTGGTCATCACCGTCGGATCGCGAACCTCCTGAATCCGACGAGCACGAGGCCCGCCAGCATCGCGAACGCCGCCAGCACCAGGCCCGTGAGGTCGGCACCGGTCGAGGCGAGCGTCGTCGACGCTGCCACGACGTGGGTCGTCCCGTTGGAGGCGACGGTGGTCGAACCGCCGTCACCCGGCGTTCCCGGGTCGACCGGCGTTCCCGGGTCGACCGGAGTCGTCGGGTCCGTGGGATCCGTCGGGTCCGTGGGATCCGTCGGGTCCGTGGGATCGGTCGGGTCGGTCGGGTCGGTCGGGTCGGTCGGGTCGGTCGGGTCGACGATGGTCGTCGCTCCGTCCGTCCGGCTGTCGCCGATCACCGAGATCGCGTTGCCGCCGATCGTGATGGGCAGGGCGAGGTCGGGAATGAGCTGTGTTCCCCCGAGCAGCCCGTCCGATCCGTCCGTCGTCGCGGAACCGCCCCCGGTTCCCGGACCCACGACCGTCGTGGCATCCGTCGACTCGCTGTCGCCGATCACCGAGATGGCGTTGCCGCCGGCGGTGATCGGTGCGACCAGGTCGGCGATGAGCTGTGTTCCCCCGAGCAGCCCGTCCGATCCGTTCGTCGTGGCGGAACCGCCCCCGGTTCCGGGTGCCACGACCGTCGTGGCATCCGTGGACTCGCTGTCGCCGATGCCCGAGATGGCGTTGCCGCCGAGCGTGATCGGCAGGCCGAGGTCGCCGAGCACCTGGGTGCCGCCGAGGATCGAGTCCTCACCGGAGGTCCAGGCGTCGGTCCCCGAGCCGGTGCCCGAGCCGGAGCCGCCGGAGGCGACCTCGGTCCATGCGCCGTCACTCGACGAGTCGCCGATGAGGGAGATGGCGTTGCCGCCCAGCGTCACGGGCAGCGACAGGTCGATCAGGCCCTGCGTGCCACCGAGGATCGAGTCCTCGCCCGACGTCCAGGCGGCGTTGCCGCCGTCGGAGCCGGGCGCGGATCCGGTCGCCACGGCGGTGCCGGCGYCGCTCGACTCGCTGTCGCCGATGACGGAGATGGCGTTGCCGCCSACCGTGACCGGCACCGAGATGYCGASSAGCGCCTGCGTGCCGGAGCCGATGCCGTCGTCACCCGAGGTGACGGCGACCGGCGCGGACGCGGGCTCCGAGGAGACCTCGGTCGACGCATCCGACGACTGCGAATCCCCGATGAGGGAGATCCCGTTGCCGTTCACGGTGACCGGGAGGTCGATCGAGATCCCGACCTGGGAACCCGACAGGATGCCGTCGTCGCCACTCGTCTCCGACGCGTGGGCGACCCCGGCTCCGAGGAGCGTGAGCCCCCCGGCGAAGAGGGTCGCATACAGCGCCCTCAATGCCAATCGCTTCATGATGTAACTCCTGACTGATGTGGGATGTCTGCTCCCGAGGCAGGGAGCAATGACCGTTTCCGCCTGCGGACAGGCGGAGCGGACCCCGATCAGTCAGGGGTGGTGTCGGTGTCGAACACCGGCGACGACGGAAGTTCGTCGTCGACCGAGTTCAGCACCATCGACGCGAGGGCGTCGGCGCCGAGCGCGGCGAACGCCGCGTCGGAAGTTCCGGATGCACCGCTGGCACCGCCGGCTCCGGCTCCACCGGATCCGCCGCCGGAGGCGGGGGAACCGGGAGCGTTGCCGCCGCTCGGAGCGCGGTCTGCGGGCGCGATCGTGCCCGACAGGTCGGCGGGCACAGAAGTGGTGTCGGCGCCCGGCTGCGACGTCGTGGACGGCGCGTTGGAGTGCAGCGCGGACGGCCCGTTCGCGGGCGGCGCGGCGGCGCTGGCCGACGGCGCGGTGGCACCGAGYGGGTCGCCGAGGCCCGGAATCACGGGCGAGCCGGGCACTCCGATGCCGCCGGGCCCGCCCGGGAGGAGCGGGATCGACGGGAGCTGGGGGAGGATGCCGGAGCCGTCGGTGGGAAGCGGTCCCATGGAGCCGACGACCGCCTCGAGGGTGCCGTCGACGGTGTCGGCGACGCCGCCCACCGTCTTGCCGATGAGGCCCTTGGGCACCACGGCGCCGACCACGGGGACCGCACCGACGGTCGAGTCGACCGCCTGCCCGACGCCCTTGCCGACCGGGTGCAGGACCTTGCCGACCGCACCGCTGCCGGCTGCCGCCTTGGCGGTCGCGGAGACTGCGTTGCCGACGGTGCCGACGGCCGTGTTGGCCGTGCCGACGACCGCGTTCGCGGTACCGGTGACCGCCGTGGTGACGGCCGGAACGGCCTCGACGACGGGCTGGACGACCGGAGCGACCGGCTCGGGAACCGCCTCGACGACGGGCTGAGTGACGGTGTTGACCGGCTCGACGACCGTCTCGACGACGGTGCCGACGGTGTCGCCCACGGCCGCGGTGGTCTGCGAGACCGCCCCGACCACGGCGCCGACGGCGCCGAGCAGTCCCTTGCCCTGGCCGTTCGGCTGGTTCTCGTCGGCCGAGGCGCCCGAGGCGCTCGCGAACAGGCTCACGGCGAGCCAGAGGGCGGCGAAGATCGTGCCCAGGAGGGCGTAGCGGAGCCACGGCACCTGCCGTGTGCGATCCACTTCGATCATCGGTCTCTCACCCCCGCCCTCCGACGCTACCGTGAAAACTCTTTCCAGCCCGGCCCCCGTTCGGGGGGTTGCCATGGATGTATTCCCAGCTTCCCGTGACGTTCTCGTACGCATGCCCCTGCGAGAATCGGGGGATGCACCTGCTTGCCGCGCTCAGCATGAAGAACCGAGCGCTCATCGCGCTCGTCACCATCGTCGTCGCGATCTTCGGCGGCCTCGCGCTGTCGAGCCTCAAGCAGGAGCTCGCGCCGTCGATCGAGTTCCCGCAGCTCTCCATCGTCACGTCGTACCCGGGCGCGTCGCCCGACGTCGTGAACACGGATGTCTCGACCCCGATCGAGACCGCCATCCAGGGCATCACGGGCCTCGAGTCCACCTCGACGACGAGCTCGACCGGGCTGTCGCGGGTCGCGGCGAGCTTCACGTACGGTACCGACCTCGCCTTCGCCGAGCAGAAGCTGCTCTCGGCGGTGAACCGCATCGCGGGCCAGCTCCCCGAGGACGTCGACCCGCAGGTGCTCGCCCTCAGCCTCGACGACTTCCCGGTCATCCAGGTCGCGGTCACGGGCGCCGACGACATCAGCGCCCKCTCCGACGAGATCACCCGAACGACCCTCGGCGAGCTCAACGACCTCGACGGCGTTCGCGAGGCCACCCTCATCGGCGACGTCGGGCAGCGCGTCACGATCACGCCGAACCCCGAGGAGCTCGCCGTCCGCGGCATCTCGCAGCAGGCCATCCGCGACGCGCTCCAGCAGAACGGCCTCCTCGTGCCGGCCGGCACGATCACCGAGGGCGACTCCACGTTCGCCGTGCAGACCGGCGTGACCCTCGGCAGCGTCGAGGACATCGCCGGGCTTCCGGTGCTCGGTGCGACCGAGCAGCAGCCGGCTCCGGATGCCGCGGGCGGCGGGTCCGACGGCGGAGCGGCGTTCCCCGGTGCCCAGGCGGGTGCCGGGGCAGCCGGCCCGGCCACGGTCGGCGTGCCCGTCGCGACGACCATCGGCGACGTGGCATCCGTGGAGCTCACCGACAACCCGGTGACCAGCATCTCGCGAGTGAACGGGGAGCCCGCGCTCACCATCGCGGTGACGAAGCTGCCGGCGGCCAACACCGTCGAGGTGTCGAACGCGGTGCGCGAGATCCTGCCCGACCTCGAGTCGTCGCTCGACACCACGAACCCGGGCGCCACCTTCACCGTCGTGTTCGACCAGGCGCCCTACATCCAGCAGTCGATCGAGTCCCTCGCGACCGAGGGCCTGCTCGGCCTGCTCTTTGCGGTGATCGTGATCCTCGTGTTCCTGATGTCGGTGCGCGCCACGCTCGTCACGGCGATCTCGATCCCGACGTCGGTGCTCATCACGTTCATCGGCCTGCAGGCGTCCGACTACACGTTGAACATCCTCACGCTCGGCGCGCTGACGATCGCCATCGGCCGCGTCGTCGACGACTCCATCGTCGTCATCGAGAACATCAAGCGGCATCTCGTCGCCGGGGCGCCGAAGGACACCACCATCGTGCGCGCGGTGCGCGAGGTTGCGGGCGCCATCACGGCGTCGACCATCACCACCGTCGCGGTGTTCCTGCCGCTCGCGCTCGTCGAGGGGGTCACCGGCGAGCTGTTCCGGCCGTTCGCGCTGACGGTCACGATCGCGCTCGCCGCGTCGCTGCTCGTGTCGCTCACGATCGTGCCGGTGCTCGCGTACTGGTTCCTGAAACCCGCGAAGCTGCACAAGCACGAGGAGGAGGGCGAGGTCGCCGCGGCGGCGTTCGTCGACGAGGAGAACCCCAAGCAGGCCGTCGACGAGCTCGAGCACCCGTCGCGCCTGCAGCGCGGCTACCTGCCGATCATCGCGTGGACGCTGAAGCACGGCGTGGTGACGCTCGTGATCGCCAGCCTGGTGCTCGTGGGGACCCTGGCGCTCACGCCGCTCATGAAGACGAACTTCCTCGGGTCATCCGGCCAGAACACGTTCCGTGTCACGCAGGAGCTGCCGGTGGGCACCAGCCTCGACGCGCTCGCCGCGGCCTCGCAGCCGGTCGAGCGGGTCATCCGCGAGACCGAGGGCGTCGAGACCGTGCAGACGTCGATCGGCTCGGGCGGGCGCGGGCTCGCCGCGGCGCTCGGCGGCGGCAACGGCGCGACCATCACCTACTCGATCACGACCGACGAGGACGCGGACCAGGACGCGCTGCAGGCCGAGGTGCGCGAGGAGCTCGACGACCTCGACGACGTGGGCGACATCACGCTGGCCGCCTCGAGCGGCTTCGGCGCCTCGAACGACATCGCGGTCGACGTCACCGCGTCCAACGCGGAGGACCTGCAGGCCGCCACCGAGGCCGTGCAGCAGGAGCTCGACGGGCTCGACTCGCTCGCACAGACCTCGTCGAACCTGTCGGAGTCGCGCGAGTACGTCGCCGTCGAGGTGAACCGGGCGGATGCCGCGGCCGCGGGCTACTCGGAGGTCGCCCTCGGCGGCTTCGTCTCGGCCGCGATGCAGCCGCAGTCGGCGGGCTCCGTCGTCATCGACGAGAAGACGCTCACCATCTACCTCGCCTCCGACAACCCGCCCGTGTCGGTGGAGGAGCTCTCGGCGCTCGAGGTGCCGACGCCGACGGGGCTCGTGCGCCTCGACTCGCTCGCGACCGTCGAGCAGGTCGAGGGGCCCTCGTCGGTCACGACGGTCCAGGGCCTGCGCAGCGCCACGGTCTCCGCGACGCCGAACGACGACGACCTCGGCACCGCGAGCGCCGAGGTGTCCGCGGCGGTCGAGACCGCCGACCTGCCGGCCGGCGCGACGGCGTCGATCGGCGGCGTCTCGGCCGACCAGCAGGAGTCGTTCTCGCAGCTCGGGCTGGCGCTGCTCGCCGCGATCCTCATCGTGTACATCGTGATGGTGGCGACCTTCCGCTCGCTGCTGCAGCCCCTGCTGCTGCTCGTGTCGGTGCCGTTCGCGGCGACCGGTGCGATCGCGCTGCAGGTCATCACCGGCATCCCGCTCGGCGTCGCATCGCTCGTCGGCGTGCTCATGCTCGTCGGCATCGTCGTGACGAACGCGATCGTGCTCGTCGACCTCGTGAACCAGTACCGCGATCGCGGCATGAACGTGCGCGACGCGCTGCTGCACGGGTCGTCGCGACGTCTGCGGCCGATCCTCATGACCGCGCTGGCCACGATCTTCGCGCTCCTGCCCATGGCGATCGGCCTCACGGGCCACGGCGGGTTCATCTCCCAGCCGCTCGCGCTCGTCGTGATCGGCGGCCTCGTGTCGTCGACCGCGCTCACGCTCATCGTGCTGCCGGTGCTCTACGACCTCGTCGAGGGCGGACGCGAGCGTCGTCGGGCGCGGCGCGCGGCGAAGGCGGCGGGCACGGATGACGCGGGCGGCGGCCCTGCCGGGGGCAGCCCCGTGGACGGCCCCGCGGATGGCCCCGACGCACCGGCGCCCGAGCCCCTTCCGGTGCCCGAGAACGCCTAGCTGCCCGGGTCAGGGCGCGTTGTCGGAGGTGGCGGTCGCGCCGGTCGCCGGCTGGTCGCAGGCGTCCCCGAAGGTGTGCGGCACCGACGGCCCCCAGTCCACGGAGTCCGCCTGCACCTGGAAGTGCAGGTGCGGACCCGCCGTGCGCCCGGTGTTCCCCG